>JBDUDE010000923.1:0-9608 GCA_040003105.1 Mucilaginibacter sp.
ATCAAGGTTATTAAATTTGGCATACAGGTAAAATGCAAGCGGTATGGAGTGCCCTTCGTTCATGTGGTAAACTTCGGGCTCTATTTTCAATATATCCAGCAGCATAGCGCCGCCGATACCCAAAACTATACTTTGGGCTATACGGGTGGCTTCGTTAGCATCGTACAAATACCTCGTTATCGACCGGGATTGGTCGTCGTTCTCGGGTATATCGGTACTTAGCAAAAATAAAGGGGCCGAGCCAAACGTTTCCGGCTTTAAAAGGTACGCCTTAACATGCACCGGCGCATCATGAACAGGAACGGTAAAAATTATCCCCGTATCCTGTAGAAACGAATATTGTTTTTCAATAAATTCGGGCTTCATCAGCGCATCCCTGTCCCGCCCCTGGTCGTAATATCCATACTTCCAAAGCATGCCAATGCCTACCAGGTTTTGCTTTAATTCATAAGCGCTGCGCAGGTGCGACCCCGACAAAAAGCCCAGGCCACCGCTGTATATTTTAAGGGCCTGGTCAATTGCAAATTCCATCGAAAAATAGGCAACTGCCTTGCTATATTTTTTATCGGGCGCGTAGCCAAATATTTCGTTTTTGTCAATCATCCAATAGTTAACCCAATTTAGGTATTAAGGTTTCCTCTTAAACACCGGCTCTTTCCTTTTGACAATAATATGAATTATCATACATCAATCAATGTTGTTTACTTAAGCAGCCACATTTATAAAGCCACCTCTAAACGGCGAAGCCCTCATGAATGCCTTTAAAAAGCAATCCGCTAAATGAATAATTTCCCCGATAGTCTACCGTGTATCCACATCTTTTCAGAACTCCATCGGAGTTCAAGGTCGGTAGAAAAACGCATAAAAATGAGTTCGTGCCGTAGGTACGATACTTCGCCTATTTGCAAAATGAGCGATGAACAGTCCATTAAGTGTTGCACCTACGGCGCAAAAATGATAGGCGGGTTTGTTTTCTACCGACCTGTTGCACCTACGGCGCAATCACTGCTGGCAATCATAGATGAGGGTACACCGTAGCCAGTTTGGGGAGACCTTAACTTCGCCCGCACTGAACCTCAAATGAAACGCAATGAACCCTTAACTAAGCGACATTAATAACATCACCCTTACCCTACAAGTTCATGCGCTGCTGTCCATTTCCAGTTTTTTATTTCGGGCATATCATCAAGGTTAGTACAAATGTAATCGTGGTGTTCCTGTAATTTCCCTTCACAGAAATCTATAAAACCATCAGCCTGTTTTTTTAATCGCGGTACTCTTTTTACGGCTTCCATCGCCAGGTGGTACCTGCTCATTTTATTTAGCACTACCATATCAAAAGGTGTGGTGGTGGTACCCTCTTCCATATATCCCCTAACGTGAAAACGAGCTGGGTCGGGGCGACCATGTACCAGGTCGTGTATGATGCGTACATAGCCATGAAAAGCAAAAACCACATCTGTTCTGTCGGTAAATAATTCCCGGAACAGGTCGTTGCTCATTCCGTGCGGATGGTATGCCTGCGGCGATAATGACATCAGGTCGACAACGTTAACCACACGAACTTTTAATTCCGGAAAATGCTGCTGCAGCAACTCTGCAGCGGCCACGGTTTCGAGTGTAGGCACATCGCCGGCACATGCCAAAACAATTTCCGGCTCGTAACCTTTGCTATTACCTGCCCATTCCCAAACCGATGCGCCGGCTGCACAGTGCGCAACGGCATCGTCCATATTAAGCCATTGCAATTCGGGCTGCTTGCCTGCCACAATTACGTTTACGTAGTCTTTACTAACCAGGCAATGGTGCATTACCGACAATAGCGTATTTGCATCGGGCGGTAAATAAATACGTACTACCGAACTTTTTTTATTTACCACAGTATCAATAAAACCCGGCCCCTGGTGGCTGTAGCCATTATTATCCTGCCGCCAAACGTGCGACGTCAGCAAATAATTAAGCGAAGCCACGGGTTTGCGCCAGGGTAATTCGTTAGCTGTTTTTACCCACTTGGCGTATTGGCTGAACATGGAATCGATAATGGTTATGAACGCCTCGTAACACGGAAAAATGCCATGCCTGCCGGTTAGCAGGTAACCTTCAAGCCAACCCTCGCAAAGGTGTTCGCTTAAAACTTCCATCACGCGCCCGTCATTTGCCAGTTTATCGTCGTTTGCGAACGTTCTTTCCATAAAACAGCGGTTTGTTACTTCAAAAACAGCCTCCAGCCTGTTTGAGGTTGTTTCGTCCGGGCAAAACAGCCGGAAGTTTTTGTTTTCCTTATTTAACGAGAACACATCACGCAGGTATTTACCAAGGTTGCGGGTGCTTTCGGCTTCGATTACACCCGGCTCGGGAATATCCAGCTCGTACTTTTTAAAATCTGGCAGTTCAAGGTCTTTCAACAAAAGGCCACCGTTAGCATAGGGCAACGCGCTCATTCTTTTTTCCTTTTTCGGCGCCAGGGCGGCAAGTTCAGGAACAAGTTTGCCGTTTTCATCAAACAGCAGTTCGGGGTGGTAGCTGCGCATCCAGGTTTCAATGTATTTTAGCTTATCCAAATCTTCCCTAACCCCTGTCAACGGCACCTGGTGCGAACGAAAGGTTCCTTCAATTTGTACACCTTCCCATTCTTTCGGCCCGGTCCAGCCTTTGGGGGTCCGTAGGATAATAACCGGCCATTGAGCAGGTTTAACAGCGCCATTATGCCTGGCGTTATTTTGAATATTTTTTATCCGGCGGTAAGCCTCGGCCATAACTCCTGCCAATTGGCAATGCACCGCTCTTGGGTTATCGCCCTCAACAAAAAACACATCGTAACCATAGCCCGTAAACAATTGCCGCAGGGCTTCATCACTCATGCGGGCAAGCACGGTTGGGCCCGATATTTTATAACCGTTAAGGTGTAATATCGGCAACACGGCGCCGTCCCTGGCCGGGTTCAAAAATTCAATTGACTTCCAACTGCCTTCCAGCGGGCATGTTTCTGCCTCGCCATCGCCAACTACGCAGGCCACCAGCAAATCCGGGTTATCAAACGCGGCGCCAAACGCGTGCGAAAGGGCATAACCCAGTTCGCCGCCTTCGTGTATTGAACCGGGCGTATGCGCGCTTACGTGGCTGGGAATGCCGCCGGGGGTAGAAAACTGCCTGAACAGCTGCCTCATCCCCTGCTCGTTTTCGGGCACAGCCGGGTAAATTTCCGAATAGGTGCCCTCCAAATAGGTATGTGCTATAATTGCCGGCGCACCATGGCCCGGCCCGCAAACATACAATACGTTTGCATCGGTATCGTTTATTAGCTTGTTGAGGTGCACGTATACCAGGTTTAAACCCGGCGATGTTCCCCAATGGCCCAGCAGCCTTGGTTTTATATGTTCGGGCTTTAAAGGCTCTTTCAACAACGCATTTTCCTGCAAATAGATCTGGCCTGCTGACAGGTAGTTTGCGGCGTTCCAGTAATCATTTATTTTTACTAATTCGGTTTCAGTTAACGTACCCATATCGTATGTTTTTAATTTTTTATTAAATTTTTTGTGTGCGATGCTATCATCCATTCTTCATCGGTTTGCATCACTTTAACCGCTGCACGGCTATCTGCCGATGATATAAATTCAAGGCCATTCCTGTTCGATTTTGGGTTCAGTTCGATACCCATAAAATCCATGTTCTCACAAATGCGTTCGCGTATAACAGCGGCATTAGCGCCAATGCCCCCGGTAAAAACCAATATGTCGACGCCGCCCATAGCGGCCGCAAGCGAGCCTATCATTTTTTTAGCCTGGTAGCAAAATAAATCAATAGCCGCCCTTGCGTCCGGATTTTCAGCTTCGATTTTCAACAGTTCGCGCACATCGCTAAACCCGCCAATTGCCTTTAAGCCCGATTGCTTACTAAAAAGCGCATCTAACTCGTCGGGGGTTAACTGTTCGTGTTTTAAAAGAAATAGGGAAACGCCGGGGTCGAGGTCGCCGGGCCGGGTGCCCATTACCAAACCGCCCATAGGGCTCATGCCCATGGTAGTGTCAACGCCAATGTTATTTTTTACGGCAGCCATACTTGCGCCATTGCCCAGGTGCGCTATAATAATACGCTTGCGGCCAAGTGCGGTTGTTTTGCCGGCAAGTTTTTGCATTATATACTCGTATGACAGGCCATGAAAACCATACCTCATTAAACCCATTTCTTTGTATTTTTTGGGCAAAGCGTAATACTTGGCGCAATCGGGCATATGCTGGTGAAATGAGTTATCAAAGCATGCTATTTGCGGAATTGCCGGGAAAGTATTTTTGAAAATATTTATTACTTCAATTTCGGCGGGCAGGTGGTTAGGCGCCAGGTAAACTAATTGACCAAGATGCTGCAGTAAGTTATCGGTTATCAGCGCCGGCTGTTTGCCTGCCGCCCCGCCTTGCACTATGCGGTGCCCCAGGGCCACAATAAATTCAATAAGTTTATTTTTTTTGAGCCATGTTACCAATTCATTAACCGCTGCGACAATATTGGTGTAATGCTCATGTTTTTGAAACACGATGTCGCCTTTTATGTTTTTTACGGTGAAGACACCGGCAACTGCGCCAATATCATCAGCCGATCCTATATAGGCCGCTTCAAGCGTGGCGAAATTATATAAGCCAAACTTCAGGCTTGATGAGCCAACATTTATTGTCAATATAAACTTCGGTTGTTTATCCATCCTTCCCGGTAAAATATGCAATTATGTTCCGATGCTAAGGTCGGCAGTATTGGCTGCCTCAAAAATGACCGGTCAACATGAGGTTAGTGATGCCGGTCACTTTTCATAATATAAGGGCGTTTATAAGAAAGCACACATGATTTTAAGCTATTGCCCGCAAATGGCACTATTTAAGTCATTTATCAAGGTGACGGCTGTCATTCTTTACAAAGAAAATAAACCCAAGATTTGTTTTAAATAGCTGAGATTATGAAAACAATACTAGTTTTAACAGACCTTTCGGAAAATGCTGCCAATGCCGCACGTACGGGTGCCATGATTGCAGCAAACCTTGAAATAGACATACTGCTGTTTAATGCTTATGTAACCGCACCTGTAATACCTCAATATGCAGGCGGGCCCTGGGTTATGGACGAGATAGCCGAACGGGAACATATGAGTATTGAAAAACTGGAGAGACAGCGTAATTTATTGGAAGGCTATCTATCAGAAACGGGCGTAGAGCCTGCACAGCCGCTAATTCATATAAGGGCAGGCGCAGGCAAGCTGGCCGTTAATGTTGCCGAAATTACGCACCAACGAAAAGTAGAAATGATTGTAATGGGCTCGCGTAACGGCAACGCCATTGACCATTTAGTTAGCGGCAGCGATACTTTTGCAATTATTGACAAAGCAACACGCCCCGTATTAATTGTGCCCCCCGGCAATGGGCCAAAAAAGCTGAAAAAGATGGTTTTTGCTACTGATTTTGACGATGATGATATTACCGCCCTGCCATACCTTATTAAGTTGGCAAAGCAGTTAAATTGTAAGGTAGAAATTGTGCACATCAAAACTTTTGGCGAAGGAGATATTACCGCAAACAGCCAGCTAAAGACGTTTTTAAGCGAAATTGACAAACACAAATACCCCGGCATAACTTATAATGAAATTAAGGGCAAGGATGTTGTAACCCGCCTAAACGCATTTTGTGTGGAAACAAAAGCCGATGCCCTGGCGCTTACACATCACCAGGATTCGTTTTTGATGCGCCTGTTGCGGAACAGTACATCGAAAAAATTCCTGCTAAATCAACAAATCCCTTTGCTGGTGATTCCGTCAAATATCAAAAATTAGAAGCAGGAGATGGCAGATGAAACATTCGGTATAAAAGGATTGTCGGCGGCGGAAGTTATCGAATCAAGAAAAAACTTTGGCGCCAACGTAGTTATCAATAAAACCCAAAACCCGGTTGTTTCGGCAATTATAAGCCTGGCAAAGGAGCCGATGGTAGTGTTACTGTTGGCAGCATCTGTTATTTATTATGTAAGCGGGAACACACCTGATGCTATTTTTCTTTCGGTTGCAATTTTCCTGGTCGCAGGGATTTCGCTTTACCAGGATGCGAGGAGCAATTCGGCACTTGAAAGATTGAAGGTTTTAACCAGCCCGCTATGCAAAGTTATTCGCGATGGCAGTTACAAGGAAATTAACGCTGCGGATTTGGTTATTAGTGATGTGCTGGTTGCTGAAGAAGGAAATTCAATAGCAGCCGATGGAACGGTATTAAGGGCGAACGATTTTACGGTAAATGAGTCGGTGCTAACCGGCGAATCCTTACCGGTAGCTAAAGACACGGCGGCCGATAACCTGGTTTACCAGGGGACTACAGTGGCTACAGGGTTAGTGGTAGCCAAAGTAACTGCAATTGGCAGCCAAACCAGGCTTGGCCATATCGGTACAGCCCTTAAAAATATATCCGAAGAAAAAACACCACTTGAAAAGCAGATAAACAACTTTGTTAAAAAAATGGTGGTACTGGGCGCAGCAGTTTTCCTGGCGGTTTGGGCCATCAATTATTTTCACACGCTAAATTTTTTAGATAGTTTACTTAGAGCGCTCACACTTGCCATGAGTATATTGCCTGAGGAAATACCGGTTGCGTTTGCAACATTTATGGCACTTGGCGCCTGGCGGCTGATGCAAATGGGCGTGCTGGTAAAACATACCAAAACGGTTGAGACATTAGGAAGCGCCACAGTAATTTGTACCGATAAAACCGGGACCATCACCGAAAACAGGATGTCGCTGGCCATGTTATACCTGCCTTTTAGTAAACAAACTGTTAGCGCTGATGACCAATTAGGCGCAGAAGAAAAGGAACTGATAAATATAGCGATGTGGGCCAGCGAGCCTATCCCGTTTGACCCGATGGAGAAAGCGCTTCACAATTCATACGCACAAGCTTTTCCGGTTGATGAGCGCCCCGGCTATAAAATGGCCTATGAATATCCTTTAGCCGGGCACCCGCCAATGATGACCCATATTTTTGAAGACAAGAAAGGTATGCGTGTTATTGCTGCAAAAGGCGCCCCTGAAGCATTGATAGCAGTATCGCGCTTAAATTCAACCGAAAAAAAGCTGGTAAACGATGCTATCAACAATTTTGCTGCCAAGGGTTATCGTGTACTGGGCGTTGGTGAAGCACATTTTGCAGGTAACAACTTCCCCGAAAACCAGCAGGAATTTAAATTTACATTTAAAGGACTGGTGGCCTTTTACGACCCACCCAAGAAAAACATCATATCGGTATTACAAACGTTTTATAATGCCGGCATTAAAGTAAAGGTAGTTACCGGCGATTATACAGCCACCACTGTGGCCATTGCAAGCCAGGTAGGTTTGTTGGATTGTGAGCGGACCATAACCGGCGACGAACTACTGCAATTGAATGAGCGCGAAACGGAGCAAAAAGCAATGAATACAAATATTTTTAGCCGGATGTTCCCCGACGCCAAACTCAGGTTGATTAATGCCCTGAAAAAACAAGGCGAGATTGTTGCCATGATTGGTGATGGCGTTAATGACGGTCCGGCATTAAAGGCGGCCCATATTGGTATTGCCATGGGCAGCAAGGGCTCCGAAATTGCAAAACAGGCCGCTTCGATGGTTTTGGTTGATGACGACCTGTCGAAGATGGCGCTGGCCGTTGCTATGGGCCGCAGAATTTACTCAAACTTAAAAAAAGCGATACAGTACATCATATCCATTCACATACCCATAGTGCTTACGGTATTTGTACCGCTGGCATTAGGCTGGAAATTCCCTAACATTTTTTCGCCCGTGCACATCATATTCCTGGAGTTGATTATGGGGCCCACCTGCTCGATAATTTATGAAAACGAACCTGCGGAGAAAAATATAATGTTGCAACCCCCCCGCCCCTTTAGCCATACATTTTTTAGCGCCAGAGAGTTAATAACCAGTATTTTACAAGGAATTGCTATTACGGCAGGGGCTCTATTGGTTTATCAATATGCGGTACACAGCGCTTATAACGAACCGGCAACCAGGGCGATGGTGTTTACTGCATTGATAGTTGCCAACATTACCTTAACTATGGTAAACCGCTCATTTTATTACAGCGTTTTTACTACCATGCGATACAAAAATAATTTGGTTTGGCTTATTATTGGCGTTACTGTTGTTATGCTGGCTATGTTGATTTATGTACGCCCACTGGCTGTTTTCTTTGGGTTTGGAACTTTAGGCATGCAGCCTTTACTTGTAAGCATATCAGCAGGCTTTATATCGGCGATGTGGTTTGAAGCGGTAAAACTGGTGAAGCGGCGAAGGACGACATGTTAAAATTTAACGGTTATCACTTTTTCATCGTTTTGTATCAACCTCAAAAAACGAATTGCCTATTTTAGCACAATAAACCTCCAATCAATATGTCGTTCCAGGGATACTTAAATACCATTAAAGAAAAAACAGGCAAGGGTCCTGATGATTTCAGGCAGCTTGCAGCCGAAAAAGGCATCACCCAAAATGGCGAAATTGCCCCCGGCGTAAAAGCCGGCGATATTGTAAAATGGCTGAAAGATGATTTTGATTTGGGCCACGGGCATGCAATGGCCATTTATGCGTTGCTAAAAGGCATGAAAACCGAGGATAGTAAATAAGTGTTCCAACTGTTCCACTTGTTCCGTGGAACAGTACGCTTTATTCTTCCTCTTGATTCCTGGCTCTTGATTCCTGGCTATCGTATCTTTCCAGCATCTTCCGCAGTTGCTCCCGTATCTGTTTCACCAAAAGGCGCGGCCCCAGCACGCGTATCTTCGGCCCGAAGCCCAGCAGTTCGCGCTCCAGCTCGAAATTCATGATAACGCGGATGCTGAAAATCTTGCCATCGGCGTCTTCGCTCAAAAGCTTTTGGGTATGGTGGATGGGTTTGGTAATGATATACGGCGCATTGGCTTCATCAATCCAGAACACCACCTCCACATCACGCTGGTTGGGGCTTTTGGTAACCCCCAGCACATCGTTATAATAAGTGGCCAGGTTGATGGTTTTGTTTTCGCGGTATTCGTCGCCGTGTTCTTCAATCGTCTTGATCCTGTCGAGTGCCAGCGTGAGCAGCGGCGCATTGCGGGCGTGCGACTGCCCCAGCACGAACCATCTGTTACGGTACTCCTTCAACAAGTAGCCGCTGAAGCAAAACGTATTTGGCACCCTGGCTTTAAAACTCTGATAAGTAACGCACATGGTTTTTTTAGCCACAATAGCCCGGCGGATAACCTCAATCCACTCCAACCCCTTTAAATTATCGTTTTTCTCGAAATCAATAACCGGGGCGCTGTGGGTTTTTTGGGTGTATATCTTATCCTCCAGCTTGCTCACCATCTCGTTCACATCAGCAAAATGGCTGAAGCCTTTAAACTGCTGCAGCAGGCCGGCCACCTCGCCCAGCACCTGCATATCGTGGTTATTGAGGGGGATATTGGTGATACTGTAGCTTTTATCGGCATAAGTATAATACTTCCTGTCAACCACCACAATCGGCGCCTCGTAGCCCAGCTTATTGCTGCGCATCATCTCGAGATCCGCCTGCACCGAGCGCCGGCTCACCCCCGTATCTATCCCCTGGAAC
>JBDUDE010000023.1:0-2864 GCA_040003105.1 Mucilaginibacter sp.
TAGAAAAACCGTCAGTTCAAATATATAAAATTATTAAATACCAAATAAAATTATTTATTAGGCTGCGGCGTCGTCCTTAAATACGGTTTAACAAGCGTAAAACCTTTCGGAAATTTTGCCGGAATGTCTTCTGTCTTAATTGCAGGCACCACAATTACATCCTCGCCGTCTTTCCAGTCGGCGGGTGTTGCCACGCTGTATTTTGCGGTTAATTGCAACGAATCAATCACCCTTAAAATTTCCTGGAAATTGCGGCCGGTTGATGCAGGATAGGTAATCATCAGCTTTACCGTTTTATCGGGCGCAATAATAAATAACGACCGCACAGTCGCCGTTAACGACGCATTTGGGTGTATCATATCATAAGCCAAAGCTATTTCGCGGTTCTCATCCCCTATTATCGGGAAATTAACCTCAACGTTTTGTGTCTCATTAATATCATTTATCCAGCCTTTGTGCGATTCAACCGAATCAACACTCAGCGCCGCTACCTTTACGTTGCGTTTGTCAAATTCGCTTTTTAACGATGCCGTTTTGCCCAGTTCGGTAGTACAAACCGGGGTATAATCGGCAGGATGCGAAAATAATACACCCCAGCCATCACCCAGGAATTCATAAAAATCAATATCGCCCTGCGAAGTTTTTGCTTTAAAGTTTGGAGCTAAATCTCCCAATCGTAAACCCATAATATTTAAATGTTTATTTAGTAAATAATATACTAAGGTAAGCGGATTGTTGAATTTATCAATGATGATTTTATTTTAATTCTATTAATTACATGGGGATTATAGTTTATTGAGTTGATTAGGTTAGATTGAGTTGTAAGGGCGAATTGAATTCACCCACACCCACGGTAGTGTGCCCACACCCGTCCATTCACTAAATGGTACCCCGTAGCTGTTTGCCCGACGAATAACCACAGTTCATTACCTCTTCCGCCCATTGCGAATGCAATTCGGCCTTACAAATTTTACTCCTTTATAACCCTTACAACAACTACAACCTCTACAACTACACCCAACAATTCCCCCCAATAGTTGTTAAACACATTAACCGCATCAAAAACGGCTTCCACCCTATGAAAAGACACACTTATGATACCGGGATAATTGGCAATTGTGCGTTCCTGGCGCATGTAAATAAAAATACAAATATCGACTGGCTCTGCTGGCCGCGCTTCGACAGTACATTTATTTTTGGCGGCTTGCTTGATAAGGAAAAAGGCGGCTCGTTCTCCATTTTGCCTACAGAAGAATATACCTCACACCAATATTACTTAGAGAATACCAACGTACTGGTAACCGAAATAACAACCGCCAAGGGCGCAAAATACAGGGTGACCGATATTGCGCCGCGCTTTCACGAGCACCAGCGCTATTATAAGCCGCTGATGCTTATCCGTAAAATTGAACCGGTTGAAGGCACCGCGCAAATTGTTGTAAAATGCGAACCTGTATCTGATTATGGGCGCACAAAGTTACATGTAAACCGCGGCAGCAATCACATACAGTTTTTGGGTGGCGATGAAAATATGCGACTCACCACCAATATATCCATCAGCTATGTATTTGACGAACAACCCTTCGTGCTAAACGAAACCAAGTACCTGGCGCTAACTTATGGCGAGCCGCTGGAAGCACCACTGGTAAGCACTGCCGAACGTTTTTTGCGCGAAACTACCCAGTACTGGCGCACCTGGATAAAACACTCATCTATAGCCCCTTATTTTCAGCCATTTGTTATCCGTTCTGCGCTGGCTTTAAAAATTCACCAATATGAAGATACAGGGGCCATTATAGCCGCCAGTACCACCAGTTTGCCGGAATCACCGGGTAGCGGGCGTAACTGGGATTACCGCTATTGCTGGCTGCGCGATACCTACTATGTGCTCACCTCGCTAAACCACATCGGCCATTTTGAGGAAATGGAAAAATACTTTAGTTACGTAACCGACATATCTTTTAACGAACATGAGCGCTATCAACCGCTCTATGGCATCACCGGCAAAAAAGATTTGGTGGAAGAAATACGAGAGGACCTGGCGGGCTACATGGGCAATCAACCAGTTCGGATAGGCAACCAGGCGTCAGAACATATTCAGAACGATATTTACGGGCAGGTAATGATATCCCTGCTCCCGTTGTATACCGACCATCGTTTTGTTTTTTCAGAAAGAAAAGATTCCGTACGCTGGATTGAATTTTTACTGACTAAAATTGAGCGTACTATCGACGAAAAGGATGCCGGCATCTGGGAGTTTCGTAACATGGCCAACATCCATTGTTATAGCAACCTGTTCCAATGGGCGGGCGCCTCAGCTGCCGAAAAAATGGCATTAACCGTCAACAATCATGACTTGGTAAAACGTGCTGTAAAGGTTAAAAAACGCGCTGCCAAACACATCGAAAGCTGTTATGACCCGGTACGAAAGGTTTACACCAACTCCGCAGGCAGCCCCAATCTTGACGCAAGTACACTGCAGCTGATAATGATGAACTACCTCGACCCGGCATCAGACCGCGCGAAAGACCATTTAATTGCACTTGAAAAGGAACTAAAAGCAAGTAATGGCTTATTTTACAGGTATTTATATAAAGATGATTTCGGCAAGCCCAAAACTACCTTCCTGATATGCGCCTTTTGGTACATCGAAGCCCTGGCCTGTGTCGGCCGTATGGATGATGCCATGCGAGAGTTTGAAAACATCCTGAAATACTCCAACCACCTGTTGCTCTTCAGCGAGGACGTTGACGAAAACGATGGTAGCCAGTGGGGTAATTTTCCGCAGGCCTACAGCCATGTAGGGTTGATGAACGCAGCGTACAGGATTGCTATTAAATTGGACAGGCCGATATTTCTTTAGA
>JBDUDE010000722.1:0-2861 GCA_040003105.1 Mucilaginibacter sp.
GTAACCCGATACATTGATGGCAATAGGGTCGCCAAGCGGCGCGACACGCGAAACTGTAACTGATTCGCCGGGTAAACATCCCATTTCCATTAATTTAACCGACATTTCAAGGTCAGTAAACTCTTTTACAATTCCAATTTCACCGGGTACAAGTTCTGAAAGCGTCATATCTTTATTTAAACTTAGGTCAAATGTAAACCTTATTTAAATTAAATCCAAATAAGGAATAGCAAAATTTACATACTGGTGTCGGTTTTACGAAATTGCCGGCGAAATAGTTTACCGAGCGCTATTTATCGCATAATTATTACCCCTGGCGTTGTTTTTGATGGCGCCCCAACCTTGGTTATCTTATAAATAAGCTTCGCATAAAAATACCGCCCAACTATGTTTGTCTGGTCGTTTTCTATAATGCCCGTAGTCGAAATATTTCGCTGGATACCTGAATTTTGATTAAGGATATCAAACGCATTTAATGAAAAGGTAAGATTTTGCTTCTTCAGGAAAGTGCGTTCCAACCCTGCGTTCCAGATATAGAAAGAGGTATTGGCACTGGCGGGGCTGCCCCTGTATAGTTTTTGTGCAACATCGCTAAATAGTCGCCAGTCTTTTATCGGTTTTACGCTGGCATTAAAAGTGTTGTTGAATGAGTAGTAGGTTTGGTCGGCTAATGATTGGAACGAGTTTTTGGCGTTGTTGTAGGTGGAATACGTCCTGAGGCTAAGCTGCCAGGTATCGTTATCAAAGCTGCTGCCCAGGCTTAAGCCGGGTGACATGCGGCGTACGGCATTTCCATGGTCATTGATGATGTTTACAAACCGGCTGATATTGCCGTTTAGCCCCAGGTTAAGCTTGAGGCCCTTAATTTTAGTCGGTTTGCCAAAGTTAAAGCCAAAGTTTGAACTGTAATTACCATCTGTATTTATAGGTTGCGAGGTGGTTATACCATTCGCGTCGACAGTGCTTTTAGTCGAAAATCCGTTCCAGGTAGTGTTAAAGCTGGCATACACATTAATGAAATTGTTGGTTTTAAAATCAAAATGGCTAAAGTTCAAATTTGTGTTTAATGACCGCGACATAACAAGGTCCGGGTTTCCCTGCTTAATATACAGGGGGTCGGTATTATTAAATACGGGCTGCAAATCGGTTGCCGACGGCAGGTTAACGTCTGTTCCTACGCTTATATAAAAGTTTGCCCCATTTTTTTTACGATACGAAAAGCTGGCATTTGGCACCAGCGCAAAAGCATCCCTTTTTACCGTGCTGAATTTGTTGTTGCTGGTAAAATCGCTCTGCAGGCCCAAATCGGCAACGGCAAGATTAAAGTTCAAAGTGGTTTCATCCGTCGACTTATTTAAACCGGCGGTTGTGGTATAACGCCAGTTGCGGTTGTTAAAATTACCGCTTAGCAAAGGGTCGATGATTTCATATTTACCGGTTACGCCGTTGTAGTCAAGTGTAAATTGGTCGGCCAGTTGGCGGCGGTAATCAAAGCTTTGGCTTAGCGTAAGGTTTAACTTGTGTTTAGCGCTTAGCTGCCGCACATATGAGCCTGTGCCCGTAAAAAAAGCAGCATTGTTATTTTGGCTGGCCTGCTGGTTAATATCAGCCCCTGCTTGATTGCCCGCAAAGTAATGGGATGACGATGTGTTGGTATAATCGTAATCGGATTTTGAGTAATTGCCATTAGCAAAGAAATTAACTGAACCCTTGCCATTATGCAGCTTGTGGTTGATGGAGAACTGGCCACCATATGCCGGACTTGTTTTTTTACCATTTAACAGCTGACTGATGTTGTTGATGCTATCCAAAGCCCCATTCAACGTATTTGAAAACAACGATGAATTATTTTTATTAAATGTGGTGCTAATACTTGGTTTAAATTTAATATTGGTTAAGCTATCCAGCTTATAATCAAAGCTAAAGTTTAAGCGGTAGCTGTTGCTGGTGTTATTGCCGTTAGTGTTTTGACGGGTGAACAGGTTGTTAGGGTTGTCTTGTATGTCGGATAGTTTTATAAGGGAGTTTGAGGATATGGTGGTAATAAAATTGGCATTAAATTTTAACTGCTCTTTTTTACCATAGATGTCCGAATAGTTAATACCTCCGCTGTGGTTGGTTATCAAACCATCGTTAACACCCGAGAAAGCCCCGTTAACATTAACCCTGCCGCTGCTGTTCACCGAAATTGAGTTACTACCGTTACCTGATGAAAATGCATCAAACACATTCCCGCCCGTAAAATTATTCAGGTCATCAAAACTAAAACCCGACTCGTTAACATTATTGCTGAGGAACAGGAACGACAGCTGTTTTTTATCATCAAAATGGTTCATGTTAAACTGGCCCAGGTAGCGGTCGTGCGTCCCGCCTGCGGCGGTGGCATTACCAAACCAGCCTTTCTTTTTGTCGGCTTTTAGGGTAACGTTCATCACTTTATCGCGTTGCCCGTCATCAATACCCGTGTTTTTCGCCTTGTCGGTTTTATCCTCAATTACCTGCACTTTGTCAATAGCATCGGCAGGCAGGTTTTTGGTGGCAGCTTTAGGGTCGTT
This sequence comes from Mucilaginibacter sp., assembly GCA_040003105.1. Lineage (GTDB taxonomy): Bacteria > Bacteroidota > Bacteroidia > Sphingobacteriales > Sphingobacteriaceae > Mucilaginibacter. Next base: position 2,556 of record JBDUDE010000722.1, read on the forward strand.
CCCAAAAAACTCGCGGCCATCAACCATTACTTTTTTTACTTCTTTACCACCAGTTGTTATTTTGCCATCCTTATCTACATCCATACCGGGCAGTTTTTTCACCAGGGCCTCCAGGTTATCGTTGGCTTGAGTTTTAAACGAGCCCGCATTAAATTCAACTGTATCTTTTTTTATGGTGACGGGATTTTTCTCGCCCTTAACAGCAACTTCGTTTAAAACGCGTACATCTTTTTTCATCCGTAGTGTCCCGAAATCAACGGTTGGTTTAGCATTGCTGATATCAAAAGCATGCGCGTAATTTTTTAA
>JBDUDE010000089.1:0-9584 GCA_040003105.1 Mucilaginibacter sp.
CTTTTACGCATATAATGTTGAAAAATAGCGAATATTACCAACAAACCCAAGGGCAGGGCGTTATTAAAAATCTGCCAGTATAGTTTTTCAACCCTAATTCTTGGCCTGTCCAGCAGGCGTATTTTTATTTCCTTGGTGCGCAGGTCTATCAGGCCCGAGTCGTCGGTCATGTAATCGGCAATATTCAGTAAAAAGTTTTTGTTACCAAAGTTTTGCTGGGTGTAATGGTCGTAACCCAATGGGTACGGCGAGCCATCGGCGCCTACCTGGTTTTTCAGGATGTCTCCATCGCTCACCACAATCATTTTGGTGCGCTTGCTTTGCGGCAATATGGGCACGTTCTCATTCAAACCATCGGGCAGCGGGCGGTTTTGAAAGTCGGATTTAAATTGGCCTTCCAGCAATACAGCCACGGTTTTTGGTTCGCCCTGGAATTCCTTGGGGTTCGGTTCCTGTTGCACAGCCTGTAACGAAATAACATGCGGTGCGCTTATTTTTTTATTGTAGGGCGATGAGGTAAGCAGTACCGTTTTCTTCAAGTTTTTTATAGCCAGCGTGTCAATGGTACTGGCGAACTCGCTGCGGATGCCATCCAGGTTTTTTACGACCGGGTTTTTTGATGCCGGGATAAAAATTGGGTAATACAACCATGGCAGCAGCTGTATCTGCGCCTGCCCCCCCGCAGCTCCGGTAGCTAAGGGGATTTGTGCGCAGCGCATATCGGCAATCAAATCGTAGTTAATACGCACGCCGTAGGTGAAAAGCTGGTCGTCCAGATCAAGTTGTTTAGGGAACGACATCTGTTCGCCGCCGTGGCCTTTCAGGCTGTCCAGTTCGGCATTCACCTGGTCGACCGCCCAAAGCACCCTGCCGCCACGCATAATATATTGGTCTATTTTAAACTTCTCAACCTCGCTGAATTTGGTGTCGGGCTTGGGTATTACCAGCATGCTTAGGCGCAATAATATCTTAAACGGAATAGTGGCTAAATTTACCCGTCCCACCTGGTAGCCATCGGCAAGGGAAGTCATGGCAGAGTATAGTTGCAAATCGGTTAGCTCCCTATGCCCTTCGGTAAAGCCAATAAGCGGTTTGCCGCCGCTGGTTACTTTTTTTATGGCTGATGAAAAAGCATATTCCAGGTTTTGGATGGAGTTATTGGTGATTTCTTCTTCGGACGTGCCGATGCGTGTTTGCAGCAGCTTAACTGCTATTGTGCGGCCTTCAAACTGTACCAAAGCCTCCGGGAAAATCAACATTTCCGAAACGCCGTTATCTGTTTTTACGGTATGTTGTTCGCCAACTATGCCTTTGCTTTCCAGCGTGTCGTAAACAGCCTTTTGTTGTGCTTCCGGCAATTTTTTTATGTAGGCCAGCGGGTCAACCAGTTCAAACTGTATTTTATCGTGGCTATAGGCCTGTAAGTCAAGTAGCATATCGCGGGTTGCCCGTTGCAGACGCCTCAGTTCAGCCGAAAAGTTATCGCCCTTTAAATAAACAACTATCCGCACCGGCTGCTTAAGGTTACTCATTATACCGCGCGTTATGGGCGATACGGTAAAGCGTTTTTCTTTGGTAAAATCAAAACGGGTGAAAGTAATGTTTGACAGAACACCAATAATTATCAAAACCGCTAATGTAGCGGCGCAATACTTTGCGTCTCCGCCACGCAGGCTTTTCCCTGTTTGCCTTATCAGCACAAGTAAGGTAAGGCAAATAAAGAGCCCGGTAACAATCACAAAATAGGCCAAATCCCGGGTATCCAGTACGCCGCGGCTTACCGATTGGTAATGCTGGGTAATGCCCAAGTCCTGCAGGCTAAGGCTTTGCAGCGACAGCAGCTGGCTAAGCGAATCGAACCCGCTGTAAAAAAAGAAACACAGGAATACTGCTATAGTAAATGCTATAATCTGGTTTTTGCTGATGGATGATGCAAATAGACCTATGGAAGCAAAAGCTGCTCCCAATAAAAACAGGCCGATGTATGAACCAATTACGCCGCCGGTATCGATATTGCCCTTTGGCGCACCCAACTGGTAAACTGAATAGTAGTAAACCAGTGTTGGTATCAGCGCAAACAGCACCAGCAGCAATGAAGCCAGGTATTTGCCCAGCACAATTTGCCAGTCGGCGAGGGGACGGGTAAGTAATATTTCGAATGTGCCTTCTTTGCGTTCCTCGGCCAGCGAGCGCATGGTGATGCCCGGTATCAGGAACATAAAAAGATAGGGGGCGTAGTTAAAAAGACTGTCTAACCCGGCGTACCCATAGTCGGGTATGCTTGATTCGGGGAATACCCATAAAAACAGCCCCAGTACTAATAAAAACACGCCGATGGTAACATAGGCTACCAGCGAGCTGAGGTATGAAGTGATTTCTTTTTTAAGGATGCTAAGCACTTTTATATTGAGTGATAAACGCCGAAATTACACAATAATGCGCTAAAGCAAAACGATTGTTTGGCACATTTATTTGAAAAAATAATTGGGGTTTGAATCCTCGCTTTATCGCGATGGGCAACGCCCATCGCTAACAGGTTCGACCCTTTCAGGGTCAGGATAAATGTTATTTTTATTTGATGAATTGATAAGCCTGAAAGGCGTTGAACCCATCAGCACAGGGTATTGCCCAGTGTTTCTACGCGGGAATTAAGGTTGGAACGGTTGGTTTATGGTTTATTTGTTTTTTCGGGCGCTGGGTATGCAGGCCCGAAACGGTAGGCCAGCCGTACGGCTACCTGGTGGTTATCGCCCCGGCTCTCAAATCGCAAACCTATATCGATGGTTGATTTATGCTTGTTGGTAGGAGCAGAAATACCTATAACGGGCGAGTAAATAAACGCTGTTTTTGAACCTGTAAAATTCGTTTGGATATTTTGCGAGATACCGGCGTCACCCTCAAAATAAGCTATTTTAGTGAAATAGTATTTAGCGCCAATTTCAACCGGGATGAATTTTTCTGCATTCAAACCAAGCGGGCCATTGTAATCTAAACGCACCAAATATCTGGTATAGCCTATTGTGCCGGTTATATTAAATTGAGGAGAGCCTACCGGGAGTTCAAGCTTTAGTGAACCGCCAACAACCGAACCATAGTAATTGGAAAGGTTGCCGGTTGTTAACCCGTACTCGGCCCCTATACTTAGGTGCGGCTTCATGGTAACCTGGGAAAAAACGCCCAATGAACAAACTAAAACTATAATTGATGTAAGTAAAGTTTTCTTCATGCCTAAGGCTATAAACATAAAGAAAATTCAAAGATTAGTTGCAAATCCCATGAAAAAAGGCGGAAAAACAGTACACAATTGCCTGTATAATGTCAAAAAGCAAAGAAGTTGCGATCAGAAACGCAAGGAAGCTTAGATTTGATATTTAAATAACAATTTCTTAATGTACAGGGTAATAGCGGCTGCTTTTTTTATTTTGAAGTTAACCAGCCTATCGGCACAAACCGACTGGAAGCTTAAGAGCGAAAACGACGGTATAAAGGTTTATACCAGCACGGTAACCAATTCGAAATTTAAGGCGATAAAAGTTGAATGCGAGCTTAACGCTACGGCATCGCAATTGGTAAAGGTTTTGCTTGATGTAAAAAATTGTCCCGAATGGCTTTACCATACAAAGGTTTGTACACTTCTTAAGCAGGTTTCGCCTGCTGAGTTATATTATTATTCGGAGATAAGTATCCCGTGGCCGGTGCAAAACCGCGATTTTGTGGCGCACTTAACCGTAAGCCAACACCCCGAGACCAAAGTAATTACCATTGATGGGCCTGCCGTAAACGGCATGGTTCCGCTAAAAGATGGCATTGTGCGGGTACGCTCATCAAAAGGGTTGTGGGTGATAACGCCTGTAAAGAAAAACCTCCTGAAAGTTACGTATACCTTACAGCTTGACCCCGGGGGCAACCTTCCGGCCTGGCTGGTTAATCTTTTTGCAGCCGAAGGGCCGATGAAAAGTTTCCAGGGATTAAAATCGCAAATAAAGAAATCTGCGTACCAGAACGTTGAATTAAGTTTTATTAAGGATTAGTCCGTTGGCTTTGAAATATGTAGTACTGTGGCCTCCTGGCGGAACTTCAATACCACTGTTTTGCCCGAAATGCCTTCCAGCAATGGCTTGAAAATTAATTGAGCATTCTGCCGGGCGGTACCTAAAACGTCCATCTGTTTGGCGTTATCCAGTATCTTTTTTTCGGCAATTTTATATACAGCCTCAATCAAATCTTTAGCATTATCCTGCAACCATGTACCGCTGATGTCATATACTTTTGATTTCTTATGGTCGAGCGCCGAATAGCAAATCTCGGGTTGCGGCAGGAACACTGTTACCGAATCTCCCGACTGGAGGATATCGCTCCTTTTAACCTTTGCCAGGTCGATGCAGGCCGTAACTTCGCCTACGGCTAAAAACAAAACCTTACTGTCGGGCAAAATAGGATGGATTTCCTTTTGCTCAACTATATCCTTCATGGTATATTTAACCAATTCCAGCTTACCCATGCTGGTTATTTTTTGCACCATGCCTGTTTCTGTAATTTCGGTACGGGTTGCGGTAAATTGGTGTTTGATGTAAAAAAACAGAAACACCAGGAAGCCGGTTATAATTATTGAAGTAACAAGTATGAACAGGAGGCGGTTGCCAAAACGGTTTGCCATAGGGTAGAGATTAGAGGTTAGCTAAATAGGGATCAGTTAATTAGCGATTAGTTTGATTGTTAATATAACTAATCTCCAATTTGGTCTCTATACGCTAACCAATAACAAATAAAAAGAGCAGATGTTAGTCTGCTCTCCTATTAAATATTGTTATCGTATTGGCACCGGCTTTAGAAGCTGTACGCTACGCGCAAAGCAACCTGGCTAACAGTGCCATTGTTTGACCAAGCTTCGTAACGTACGCCCAGGTCAAGGCCGCCGTCTAAAGTATAACCAACGCCCGGGGCATAAGCAAAGGCTTTGCCGCCACCACTTTCAGTTGAGAATGCTACGCCTAACTGGCCTTCACCATAAAAGCCTTGTCCGTCAAAATAGTATTTTAAACCAACTTTTACCGGAACGAAGCCTGATGAAGATGGGAAGCCTGCGTTCTTAAGCGCGCTTTTTACCATAAATGATTGGTAGCCGGCTGTTAAGTTTACAAAAGCACCGCTGCCGATAGGCATATCGTACTTAAGCGAACCGCCAATTGCAAAATTGTAAACATTGCTGGCATCGCCAATTGGCAGGCCTGCATCAACGCCGATGCTGAATTTGCCGGCGTCTGAATCTTTTGTTTGCGCGAAACTTGTGCATGCGGTTACGCCCAGCACGAATAATGCTAATAGAATTTTTTTCATGTGTGAAATTGATATTGTGTTTAAGTTTGGGTAAAACAACACCGTGTTATTTTACCTTAATTGAATACATAGACGCCGGAAACAATGGGTTTGTTACAGCTTTTTTTATAAATGAAAACGTTTATTACGTGTTGAAACTAATGTTTTAGGTGTAAGTGCCTGTGTGTAAATAACTTGTAATTTACCCGGAAGTGAAAGATATCAGCTTAAAATTCACAAAAAAATGCCATAAAATAGAAAGAGCAGGATATCATCCTGCTCTTTTCCAAAACATATTAACTATTCACTTAAAAACCATAGGCTAGCCGTAAAGCTATCTGGCTAACAGTGCCATTGTTTGACCAGGCCTCATAACGAACACCGACATCAAAACCACCGTCAAGGGTGTAGCCTATGCCCGGAGCATATGCAAATGCTTTGCCGCCACCACTTTCGGTTGAAAATGCAACACCCAGCTGGCCTTCGCCATAAAAGCCTTGTCCGTCAAAATAGTATTTTAACCCTACTTTAATTGGTACAAAGCCCGAAGATGATGGAAAGCCTGCATTTTTAAGCGCACTTTTTACCATAAATGATTCATAACCGGCTGATAAATTTACAAACGCACCGCTTCCGATTGGCATGTCGTACTTAAGCGAACCCCCAATAGCGAAGCTGTAAACGTTGCTTGCATCGCCAATTGGCAGGCCTGCGTCAAGACCGATGCTGAATTTGGCGGCATCGTCCGACTTAGTTTGTGCAAAACTGCTGCATGCTGTTACTCCCAGCACGAAAAGCGCTAATAGAATTTTTTTCATGTAATTTAGGTTTTAATTGGTTTATAATATATCAAATATATGGATTTAATAAAAAACAATACTATTTGTTAACATATTTTTAATGTGATTTTAATGTGATTTTTATTTGATTTTCAGATAGATACGAATAAAAATAGCGGAGACAAAGCCCCGCTATTTATTAATTAATAGTTGTTATAATTCTTATGTCAGTTATTGCAAACTGCTGTTGCTAACAGGCTTTTAACTTAATTAACCAATAAACTAATTAAGCATAAGTAACATTCATGGTAATAGGCACGCTTAGCGCTTTTGAAATTATACATCCGGCTTTTGCGCCTTCTGCAATTTCTTTGAACTTTTCTTCAGATACACCGTCAATAGGCGAACCTTTAAGCTCAAGATGAATGCCTGTGATTTCCAGCTTTTGCATGTCAAGATCCAAAATAGCATCCGTAGTTAAATCATTTGGGGTAAAACCTGCCTGGCTAAGTTGCGCGCCTACTGCCATGGTAAAGCAGCCTGCATGGGCTGCAGCAATTAATTCCTCGGGGTTAGTGCCAATCCCGTCCTGGAAACGGGTTTTAAACGAATACTGGGTGTTGTTAAGGGTGGTGCTTTGCGTAGTGATCTCACCTTTACCTTCGGTTAAAGTGCCGTTCCAATGGGCATGTGCTGTACGTTTCATGGTTTTTAGTGTTTGTTTAGTAATTTATTTCAGGTATTGTAAATTGCTGGTTAATCCTGCTGATAAATGCCAGTATTTCATCGTGCCCGGCGTGTGTTTCGGCTGATGTCACAAAATGCTGCGGCACTTCCTCAAAAGTAGCTAAAAGCGCCTTACGGAATTTGGCAATATTCTGGTCGGTTTTTACGGCCGACTGCTTATCGGCCTTGGTAAACACCAATACAAACGAAAGCCCCTTTTCGCCAAGCCAGTTACAAAATTCTACGTCAATTTTTTGTGGCTCAAGGCGGCTGTCAATCAGCACCATTACGCACTGCAGGCTTTCGCGCTTATCAAGGTAGCTGTGTATAAATTTATCCCAGTCGGCCTTTTTGCTTTTGGAGGCGCGGGCATAACCGTAGCCAGGCAAATCGACAATATACCAGCTGTCATTTATCAAAAAATGATTTATCAGCTGCGTTTTGCCAGGAGTTTGTGATGTTTTTGCCAGCCCCTTTTTTGCGGTTAGCATATTTATCAGCGACGATTTACCTACGTTTGAGCGCCCGATGAAAGCATACTCCGCCTTTACAGGCGGCGGTAGCTTTGATATTTGGGTATTGCTGCAAATAAACTCGGCTGTTTTAATAATCATGGTGCAAAGGTAGTTGTTTTAGATTTGAGATGGGAGATTTGAGATGTGAGATAAGAATAAAATGTATTTTGGATATTGATTTTACACAGATTAAACAAAAGAGTATCATTATGTTTCGTAAATTTGATGTTTAAACATGTAATTAAATGGAAGCGTATAAAATACCGGCTAAAACCCGCATTGGCCATGTACATTTAAAAGTAAGCGATCTGCAAAAATCCCTTGATTTTTACTGCGGCTTGCTCGGTTTTGATAAAATGCTGATGTATGGCGGGCAGGCGGCATTTATATCGGCAGGCGGCTACCATCACCATATCGGCTTGAATACCTGGCACAGCGCAGGCGCGCCACCCGCACCCGAATATGCCCCGGGCTTATACCATACGGCTATATTATATGCTGAGCGTAAAGACCTTGCTGAAATTTTACAGCGCCTAATTGATGAAAAATACCCAATAACCGGCGCATCAGACCACGGCGTATCCGAGGCTATTTATTTAGATGACCCTGATGGCAATGGTGTTGAATTATATTGGGACAGGCCGAAAGAGCAATGGCCGGTTGATGAAAAAGGAGAGTTGACAATGTTTACCAGGCGGTTGGATATGGAAGGGTTGCTTAAAACTGCCTGAACCCATGATTTTTTACCCGGTTGCAGGGTTAAAAAATATAGGGATTTCGGAATCAAGTGTTCCACTGCAAAAAGTGGAACACTTTTATGTGTTTGATAATCAATATATTGCGTAATTGGCTGTTCCAAGTGTTCCACATTCAAAAAGTGGAACACTTTGTTAAATGTATGTCGTGTTCTCCGGCCTTTTTAATCTTCCTGGCACCTATTGTCCGCAGGGCCAACTAAAGTGCAATCCTAAAATCCAGCAAATCTTAAAAATCCTAGTTCAACTCCTTAATCCAGATATTTTTATAAAACGTTTTCTTCCCGTGCTCCTGCAATGCAATTACGCCGGTTTTGGCTACGCCATAACCGGGATGGTCTTTCCATTTGCCTTCGGCTTTCTTTTTGTTCCAGTCTGCATCCCAGGCAGTGAATGATAATATCTTTTTACCGTTCAGCCAGTGTTCCACATGACCCTTGTTGAAGATGATTTTGCTGGTATTCCACTCGCCAACGGGCATTAGCTTTTTATTGCTGTTTGGCAGGTGCATGGCGTAATCGCAACCTGCTTTTTGCCAGTCTTCCAGTTTATCAGGCCAGCCGAGATCGTCAATAATTTGATACTCGGGACCGGTTTCGGATGTATACGGGTATTTGGCATCTTCAACTACATGGTATAAAACGCCGCTGTTCGCGCCTTTTTCAACTTTCCAGTCCCACGATAATTCAAAGTTGGCGTATTGCTTGTCTGTTACAATATCACCGCCCTCCATGCCGCCGGGGCAAACCAGTAAGCCATCTTCAACTACCCAGTTTTTTACCTCTCCTTTTCGGTTATAGTTGTGCCAGCCGGCGAGGGTTTTACCATCGAACAGGCTTTTCCATGTTTTTATTTTGGCGGATGGTTTTGTCAGTTTACCAGGATGAACTTTAAAAGCCTGTAGACCCAGTGCTGCCAAAGCAAGGGTAACCGTAAGTATGCTTAATTTTTTCATTGCGATGTATTGATTTTAATAATATCGGTGAATATATGGCGGGGGCGAATGCAATTCGCCCCTACGATACGATTTTATGGCACTTCCTTTTCTACTTTCGGACTTTTCCGACTTCGGACTAACTCTTCTTCACCATCTTCTCCGGGTCCCAGAACATCGGTTTGTTTTGAAAATAACTATCATTACAGAGCAACGCAGGCGCGGCTGCGCGGTAGCCAAAAGTGGCATCCTCGGTAACTTTTCCGTTATTGCGTATAGCATTGATGAAGTTGTTCATGTGGTCGTAGGGGCCGCCTAAATAACCCTTATCAGCTTTGTACACAATTTCTTCGGGCGGCAGCATTTTCTTGCGTTCAGGATTTCTGTCGCCGGCCTGGCGTAGCTTTTCAAGGTAGAAAGGGTCGTCCGAAGCAAATACTTTGTTGCGTTTTAACACCACTTCATCCCAGGTAATATCCATGGCGCCCTCGCTGCCCACCAGGCGAAGGTAAGTTGTGCCGCTGGTGCCATCAACAAAGTTGCAGCGCAGCGACAGGTT
>JBDUDE010000705.1:0-2858 GCA_040003105.1 Mucilaginibacter sp.
TTGGCAGTCGGCATTGCGCCTTTTATGGTGCCGCCCTCAAAAAGCCAGTCGCCGTCTGACGTAAACAGGGGGACATCAACACCTGCATTCAAAAGCATGTCTTTTATTGCTGCGCTATAAATTTTATGGTCGGCCAGTGGCACGTCTTTCCGCTGCGCAACATACGATCCAAACTCATTTTCGGCCTGAATCATAATAATAGGGCCACCATGGGTAATTTGCAGGTCCTTAACCTGGTTAACCAGCTGATTGATGTAAGTTTTGCAGGAATCTAAAAAGTTCTGGTTCTTACTGCGGATAACCATATTCTTATCGTTTTGCAGCCACCATGGGTAGCCGCCAAATTCCCATTCGGCACATGCATAGGGGCCGGGCCTTAATATAACCATCAGGCCTTCCTGCTGCGCGGTTTTTACAAACTCACGGATATCGCGGTTACCGGTTTTAAAGTCCCAAACACCTGGGCTGGTTTCGTGGTGGTTCCAAAATACATACGTGGCCACCGTATTCATTCCCATAGCCCTCAACATTTTTAGGCGGTGGCGCCAATATTCTTTAGGGATTCGGGCAAAATGCATCTCGCCCGAATGTATCTGAACAGGCTTCCCGTCATATCGAAAAGCGCCATCGGTTATGGCAAAAGTGTGTTTCGACTGGGAGATGCTTTGCAAGGCAAAAAAGGTAATTAGAAGGAAAGAAAGGAGTGTTTTTTTCATTATAGTTTATTAAGAAAGCCTGCTTGTTAAAAGCAGCGTTTATTTGCAATAAAACAGCAAGGTAAGCAAGCATTTTTAATTATGCCTGCTTACCACGTAATATTTTAATAACCGTTTGCAGTTTGTGCCGGCTTTAATTTAGGGTTACGTTCAAGCCTGTCTTTTGTAAAATTTGCTTATAGTGATTTAATTAGTTGATAAATTCGTGAATAAACTAACTGGTTGCTAATTCGATGTCAAGGTAGAAAAGTGTAAAGTTAATGACTAATTAATGCAGCCACTAACTAAGCGCAAACGTTTGTTTGACAGTTATTATTCCGGGTACATGTTTTGCTATAAATAGCTATAAATAAGTGCATTAATGGATGCCGTGGGTCAATGATGGAGGCTTGGTAACCGGCTCAGGAATAAATATTACGCAAACGTTTGTTCCTGGGTTAAAAGGGCGTCAAAGCAAGGACGCGTAGTGGTAAAAAGCGGGTTAGTGTATTGTGCCGGATGTTTTTGCGGAAAAATAGTAAATTGATTATAAGATCGTCAAAATAAAGACAGCCCTTATAGAACTACTATTACTTACCCGGTTATTTTTTAATTTCAAAAGGTTTTACTTTAATTTGCCTGGAAACCTGGTTGATATGGATGTTATTCACGTTCCGGAAGCGGTGGCCGCCCAGCAAAAAATTGTTGCGGGCGAAATTTCTTTTGTGAACTATAAGGACAAAGGCGGCCCTTTCCGCAACCGCGTAATGTTTAGCTGTTACGCGTTTAGTTTTATTCAAAACGGTCAAAAACGCATTTACCGGGCTGGTGAAAGCCGGGCACTCTCGCCCGGGTATGGGATGCTGATACCCGAAGGCAATTCAATTATTACAGAGCATAGCGATACAGCCGAAAGGTACAACAGCGTGCTTGTGTTTTTCCCTGCGCGTTTGGGTAAAGAATTTATAGCGGCGCACAAACGGAAAACAACCAGCCAGCCTGAACGGCCCCCTTATATACATTTTACAACCAACGCTTATATTGATGAATATGTGCGAAACGTAAAAAACCTGATTGAATCGCAGCAAACCCTGTCGGAAGAGATGGCATGCCTAAAAGTTAACGAATTGCTTACTGCAATATACGAGATGTCGCCCGGGCTGCTTGCGGGTATTTTCGGTACCGTGGAAAGTGTTCCGCTCAATGTTGTCGTCGAAAATAATTTGTTTAATAACCTTGCCCTCGAGGAACTGGCCTTTCTTGCTAATCGCAGCCTGTCATCCTTTAAACGCGACTTTGAAAAAGCTTATGGGATATCGCCGCAGCGTTTCATCCGCAACCGGAAGCTGGAAGTTGCTTGCGCCGAACTTATCAAAGGCATAAGCCCCAGCGATTTGTACCTGGCTTATGGCTACGAAAATTTGTCCAATTTTAACACGGCTTTTAAGCGTAAATACGGGGTCACCCCGGGAGCGTTCCGGCAAAGCGCGTAGACTGGGCTTTTCGCACTATTTTTTAGGGCTTTTTGCAATAGCGGGGCGGGCGAATATTCTGCAATATTTGCCCTATGAAAAATTTACTTGTTACATTGGTAGCTTTATTCGTCTTTAAACTATCATATAGTCAAACATTTACGCTAAAAAGCAATGATTTAGGCGGCCAGTTCACCAATGAATTTGTTGCCGGGAATTTTGGCTGCAATGGTTCGAACAAATCGCCGGAGCTTAACTGGCAAAATGCCCCGACCGGCACCAAAAGTTTTGCCATAACTATGTACGATATGGATGCCCCGAGCGGCAGCGGTTTCTGGCACTGGGTAATGGTTAATATACCGGCCAACGTAGTTGAACTAAAACAGGGGGCAGGCGATGTAAAAAGCGGGGTAGCCCCGGCCGGCAGCCTGCAAAGCATAGGTGATACAGGGCAGCCGGGATACCAGGGGCCTTGCCCCGGAGAGGGAGAGGCGGCGCACCATTATTTGATAACCGTGTATGCTTTAAAAACGGAGAAACTGGGAACGGTAGCCAACTCAACAGCTGCGCTAACGGGATTTTTGCTTAATAAACAAGCTTTGTCGAAAGCATCGCTTGTGGTATATTGCAGGCGCTGATTTTGATTTTAAACAAATGAAGGAACGTATACATTCAATCGACATCGTTCGTG
>JBDUDE010000479.1:0-9556 GCA_040003105.1 Mucilaginibacter sp.
GGAGAGTCAAATCCCAGGCGTTGCGCATAGAAGTTGTTATCCTTATATGACATTTGCTCGTAAGAAACGAATGCGTTGATTTTGTGGTCCTTATTTATAGTGGTACTATAAGAAAGTTTTAAGTTTTCGGTAGTTCTTAAACTTTGAGAAAAATCTTCCCGCAGTCCAATATCTTCTACTGATCTCGATGGCACCTTTACGATCTGTCCTGCCGCGTTTTTTTCATAATAAAACCATGTATAATTAAAGGCTTTGTTATAATTCATAACTTTATCAATAGATGCAAAACCATCCAGGGACAGCCCTTTTACAAAGGGCATGTTATATTTGAACTTAAGCGTACCACTGTAAACATCAGCCTGGTATTTTCGGTAACCGGGACTCAGAATCCTTGCCGCGGGGTTTAATTGCGACCAGCCGATAGCGGGATACCTATAATCTCCACCCAGGTAAGCCTCTTGTAATGGACTTGTATTTGCAAGGTATCCAATTTCGCCGCCCGGGCCGCCCTGGGGGGTTTGGGTGTTCTTCTCTCTCAATGAAAGATCGAGCCCTACATCGAAATTATCTGTAACCGACACGTCAAGGTTATTCCTGATATTGTATTGATGAAGTTTTGATTTATCGTCGCCGCGAAGAATCGCTCCTTGTGTGGCTGTACCAATTGAAGTAAAATATTTTATTTTGTCGGTACCGCCCCGCATAGTAAGAGATTGCCTGTTTTGCTTGGCCGGTGGGCCAATCAATGCCTTCCACCAATCTTCTCCTCTCCTGGTTCCATCAGTAAAGGCTTGAACCAATGCATCCGGAAAGTCAGGAGCTGTGCCTTCTAATGTTCTTCTATCATTAAGAACCTTCATATACTCAAGCGCATTGGCAGACCTTACCCTCATTGTTGGGGACTGATTTGAAAAGTTAGTGCTAAAATCAAATGTTGGTTTGCCCGATTTACCGCGTTTGGTAGTTACCAATATAACGCCGCCTGCCGACTGTGCACCATAAATAGCTGCCGACGCATCTTTCAACACAGAAATAGATGCTATATCGTGCGGGTCCAAACGGTTAAGCCCATCCGGATCTGCATTTGCCACCCCATCAATAACTATCAATGCAGAACTGTTCCGGTAAGTATTATATCCCCTTACCAAAATTTGTGCATCATCAAATCCCGGCGCAGCACTTGTTTGATTTACATATAATCCCGCCAATTTGCCCGATAGGGAATTAGATAAAGATAGGGCGTTGGATTTCTCGAGTTGCTTACCTGTTGTTTGTACAACGGCATTGGTAAGTTCCGATTTTTTTTGAGTGCCGTATCCCACAACAACCACCTCATCAAGCTTTTTTAAATTTACTTCCAGCTTTACGTTAATGACAGTTAAAGAACCTACTGTTATTTCCTTGTTCACATACCCAACATACGAAGCAACCAGGATGCTATTTTCATCTTTCACTTTAATGGTGTAATTTCCATCAAGATCGGTAATAGCGCCATTCGTAGTACCTTTTTCAAAAATGCTGGCGCCTGGAATCCCCACCCCATTTTCATCTGTTATTTTTCCCTTAATAACTATAGTTTGTGGGTTAGATGTCTTAGATTCACTAATATTATGGGCCTTTCCCTCGTTATTTATTCGGGGAGGATTGGTATTTGCCCACACTGCTGAGCAACAAAAGCATATTAAAACGAACCCACAAATAGTGAATTTAGTTATATACCTAATATAGTGTAGTAATTTATATTTCATAATTGGCAATTAATGGTTGATAATATTAAAATTGGATTTTGGAATTTAGGTATTGTTGGCACCGCAACGGAAACATCTCGCTCAGGCACCTGGTATCTTTTAAGGGCTGTGTATTTTTTCCATATTTTTTGTTTTGTTGCCTCACGGGCAAGATTTTATAGGTTTTATTTCTTCGTAAAAAATTGAACTATATAGTTTATTGAAATAAATGCATTGCTATGGTTAAATGTAAATATGTACATACATATTATTTAAATGTATTTTACCAAGAGAAAAACCTTCAACGCAGCTAACCAGACATAGACTTATTGAAGAAAAATATTTTGGGTTTATAATATGCTCACTTTTAGTTTTTTGAAAACTAAAATGGTTTAATTAAAATATTCACGTATTATTGTATATATGTTATTATGTACATACATTCATTTCAAATGTAAAAAAAAAATAATGATAACTCATAATTTTTTTTTACAAAGGTTTTGAGGGTATGTTTTGGAAAGGGAAATATTAGATATACAGTAATTTGCCAGAATCTAGTTTATTAAAAACAAAAATAGTTGATATTCATGTCAACTCTGAAAAAAAATATTTTCAGATTGATATAGTATTAAGGAAATCGGCTGGTATGCTACAAAAGTAAATTTCCAGTTGGTTCAGCTATTTTTTGAGATTAAGACAAAAGAATGAGCAGCATAAAACATAGTAGTGAGACTATTTTTTTGAAACTTTTTTAAAATGATACGCATATGAAGCTTTTTTACTTCGGATTTGTATTTTCGCGACCATTAAAATCTAACAGTCAAGTATTAATGCTATAAATATGACAAGGTTAACCATTTTTATTTTCATATCGGCTCTAACCTTTTCTGGTTTTGCACATGCAAGCAAAAGAAATCCCAAACAAGGCGGACAGCGAATATCTTTTACAACGAAAGGGGAAGAAACACTATCTCACAATAATTTAATTAACGTAACTGACTACGGCGTAAAACCGGGAAGTTTTGAAGATGCAGTGCCTGCATTAAAAATGGCTATCGAAGCTTGTAAAAAAAATGGGGCAATAAAGTTGGTATTTCCGGAAGGCCGCTACGATTTTTGGCCGGAGCATGCTGAAAAGCGAAATTATTTCATTTCAAATACATCTTCGGAAACGGAATGCCCTTCGAAATTGAAAACAGTAGGGCTTCTTTTCGAAAAAATGAAAAATCTAACCCTCGAGGGTAATGGGTCATTATTTGTGTTTCATGGTAAGATGACCACATTTGCGTTGACCCACTGCGAAAATATATATCTGCAGAATATTAAAATTGATTTTGAGCGGCCAACTATGTCGGAGATGACTTTCCGAACGGTTTCAGACAGTATCATAATTGCTGACATTCATCCCGACTCACGGCACACAATTGTAAATGGACATTTGCAATGGTATGGCGAAGGTTGGGGGATGACAAACTTCCATGCAATATTGGTAAACCCCTCCAAAGGAACAGAAGTCTATAGTTCCTGGGCGCCGTTTCAAAAAGCGACCGCAGTTATCACGGCTACCGGGCAGGTCCGTTTTACCGGTGATTTCAAAAAATATAATTTTCAACCGGGGGAAGTACTTACCATACGCGACCCTGTTCGTGACCAGGTTGGCGGTTTTATTAACCTTTCGAAAAATATTACCATTAAAAATGTTTCGATGCATTATATGCATGGGCTTGGTATCGTTAATCAGTTTTCGGAAAACCTGCATTACGACAGCGTGTTTGTTGTGCCTCGCGCCGAAAGCGGGCGGATGATCGCATCGTTTGCTGATTGTATACACTTTTCGGGCTGCAAAGGTCAGATAACAATCGAAAATTGCCAATTCAAGGGCACGCACGACGATCCGATCAATGTTCATGGCACACACCTGGAAGTCACAGAGATTATTTCACCCAGCCGGCTTAAGATTCGGTTTATGCACCCCCAGACATATGGTTTTGAAGCCTTCTTTGCAGGGGACACCGTTGCATTTGTACACTCATCAAAACTCCAGGTTTTTAGTACCGGGGTATTAACCTCGGCAAAACTCATTTCAGAAAGGGAGATGGAGGTAGAATTTGCAGCTCCTGTTCCCCGTGATGTGGTTGTTAATGATTGCCTGGAAAATATTACGTGGACGCCATCTGTCACTATACGCAATTGCAGGTTTGAAAGGGTTAATACCCGAGGCCTTCTTATTACAACCAGGAAAAAAGTTTTGATAGAAAATAATGAATTCATTGGGATTGGTATGCATGCGATTCTTATCGCTAATGACGCATCAAGCTGGTATGAATCGGGCGAAGTAAAAGATGTAACTATTCGAAATAATATTTTTGAAAATTGCGGTTATAACGCTACACCAGGCAACTATGTTATTGCCATTGCTCCGGAGACCCATGGATCTGTAAACATAGTACACCGAAATATCCGCATCGAAAACAATATTTTTAAAATATATGATTTCCCGGTTTTGACCGCGCGTAATACCGAAATGCTCATCTTCAAAAACAATAAAATCATCCGTACAGAATTTACGAAGCCCGGCGACAGACGCCCCAAGTTTAGTCTGACTGCCTGCCGGAAAGTGGAAATCAAGTATAATACGGTTGAAGGCTTTGATGATGTATCGGCGCAAATCGAAAACATGGGCCAAAGAGATCTTTCAACTGATTTTGGTAATATGAAAATGATATCTGTCGAGAAAAAGAAATGATATTCTGCTATCTGTACATCAATTAAGATTGCTTGTTTTTGGCTAAAAATTCCTTCTGATAATTTAACGGACTTTTGCTTGTAATTGATTTGAAAAATTTATGAAAGCTTGCAAAGTTGTTATAACCGCACTCATAGCAAATTTGCTTAACGTTTATATTGTCTTCGATAAGTAGTTTACAGGCATTACCAATTCTTATTTCATTTATAAACTGAGTATAGGTTTTTCTTGTCCTGGATTTAAAATACCGGCAAAAAGAATTTGGGCTGATATTAGCGATCTCTGCAATTTCTTCCAGCTTTATTTGATTTTTAAAGTTCTTTAGCGAATAATCATAAATTGCATTTATACGGTCTTTATCCGAATCTTCAAAATTATGATTAAATACAATTGACGATAGTTGCTCATACTGGC
This sequence comes from Mucilaginibacter sp., assembly GCA_040003105.1. Taxonomy (GTDB): domain Bacteria; phylum Bacteroidota; class Bacteroidia; order Sphingobacteriales; family Sphingobacteriaceae; genus Mucilaginibacter. Next base: position 4,888 of record JBDUDE010000479.1, read on the forward strand.
TTTGCCCGACAAGCATTAAGGCCTCTATCAATAAAATAATTTTGTTGTATCTTTCATCGCTTACCAGCGCATCAAAAACGGTTCCTAAATCCTGGGTTTTATTTACTTTTACTGACACTCCTCTTTTCGAACTATCAATAATTGATTTGATCAATTTATTTTCGGGTAAATTAATGAAGTCCTTACCCCAAAAGTTCTCGTTGAAATGAACAACCTGCACGTCAGCAACGGCTTTTGTTTCATTTTTAAAATACACATCATCAAACCTCCAATAATGAGGTAAAAATGGGCCAATTAATACAACATCGCCCGACTGAAACCGCTTTATGCTGTCACCAACAAATTGGGTTCCATTTCCGTTCTTAAAATAAATTAATTCGATTTCGGAATGATAATGCCAACGATTGTTTACATAAGGAACAACGTCACGCCGCACGCTAAATGAATTCGCACTATCGTTGTTTAATTTTAGCAATTGAGGTTTCATTTTTAAATAATTGGTTAGGTAATTTAATACCATTCCATTATTTAATTTTATCAAACTCCGCGCAAACGTTTGTTTTGGGCCCGACGTCCCGATTGGTGCATCTTGTTTTTTGATCCAGTTAAGATGCCCTGCTTTTAATTTATTTTACCTGCAAATAGACCGGGCTCGAAAATCAGACGAACCATTTTGTTCTTTCCTGATCTAATGGAGAAAAAAGGAATATTGTAAATAGTAAATCAAATATTTATTGAAAATTAACTATTTCATTAATTGATATTGGCGTTTGTGCATTTATTTTAATACTGAGTTATAGACTGCCCATTATTGCTAGCCAGAAATAAACGGGTTGCCCCTCCTTTTACTTCCACTTTTAGCCATTTCAGGAATGCGTGTAGGCCAGTGGCTTTTTAGACCGCGCCATGGTTTCGGCAAAAATTGAAATATTCGCATCATACCTGGTCGGGTTTGTAATGGAGATAACAATTCCTTCTTTCGTTCGCTTTACTATCATGGACTCAACAGCGTCAAAAACGTAAATTTCACTCTTTTCTGTTTGCAGATAAATATGTCGTAATATGATTTGGAGGCATATTGACCGCTTCGGCTGCGCATGCAAAATATCACGTATCAAATGCCAAAGCACATTTTCTTTTACTCCTGATCATTTTAAATTTTTTCTCCTTTTCCCGTCATAGAAACAACCAATTCAAACTTTACGGTGTCACTACCATTACGTAATGCACTCACCCGGATTTGAGATTTTCCATTGGGCAAAGTCAGCGGTTTTGCAACTGATATTTCTTCAAGCTTTCTTCTGTTTTTATCCGCTGTATAAAGCGTCCCGTCTTTATATATAATAAATTGACGGTCAGAAAGCTTTTTATCAATCACCAGTTCGGTTCCATTTGAAAGATTTATTTTAACGCCATCGGCCTGTGCTTCCTTAGGAGCATAGATACGAATGGCCAATTCCAGTGCCTGAGCAGGAAATTCATTATTTAGCTGGAACGACTTTGTTTCGGAGCTGTATAGCTGATCAGTAAAGCGATTTTCTTGTACCGGGTACAAAACAAATGACTTTTGGCCGGTTTGTTCCAGGTGAAATTTGCAATTCAAATCTTTTAATCTTTCTTTGCTGGCTTTGGTAAATACGTCTGCAGCGCGGGCATTTTCCCAAGTCCGGTAAGCTTTAAAGATTACTTCTTTTTCGGCGCAGTTTTCTACGGCTTGCTGGCTCAATCCCAACATATAAGTAGCATCCCAACCAATAGATTTAGCCTGGAGATTTTCAGCATCGTGCAAACTCCAGTCGCTGCTTAAACTTACAATACCAAACGTGGCTGGCAAATAACTGCTTTGAAACACGTAGCGCATGTCCTTGCCCTCTATTCCCCATTTATTGAGCACCGGGTTAAACATATTATCCCCTCCACCAACATTGCAAACGCTCATATAATGCCAGTTACCCTCGCCTACCGCACTGCCCATAACACGCAGGTATTTACCCCCATTTTGCTGGTAGCTGTCAAACAATTTTCCAAAAAAACGTTTAAAAGAATATTGGCCATGGCCCTGGTACATACAGCTTTCCAATCCATCAAAATCTATATAATCCATCCCACCTTCGGTCAGCCATTTACCATAATAGTCTGCGTATACATCCTGTAAATTCATATCAGGAGCAAAACCACGATAACAATTGGGTTGTAGCTTTACAATGGTTATTCCTTTTTTGAACGATCCTTTTTTTGTACCATACAAGCCTCTTTTCACATGCAAAAAAGTGTACGGCTTAGTAGTGGTAATACCGTTGTACTCTATTAATTCTTTGCCAATTTTTAAAACATTGGTATGATTACCCTCCCATCCGCCAAACTCGTTAAAGTAAGCCTTATCAGCAACAGTAATAATCGTATCCTGTGCAGTGAGGTCTTTTGTAATATTAGTACGTTGCATAATGGCAAGGCTATCACTCGGTACAGGTGCTACGTCACTATTATTATCGGGCTGTAAAAACTCACAAAGCGTATGCAAACCGTACCGGATCCCATTTTTTTTCATCATCGCTCCATACTCCGGTATACTCATAGCAGCAGACCCATTAAAACTGATTTTCCTGTCGGTCCAGCGATTACTGCGGTTTGGATAATATTCACCCCAACCTTCATCCTGTACAGATTTGATCCCAAGCCTGTTGGCATAGTTGATCAGGCTATCGTGCCCGCCCCACCAGGCTATATCGGGCCGGTACGCTTTGATATCCTTGATCCATTTCCCATCCACTTCGGGGTGCGGCAAACCTTCGTTTAGCACTATTTTTTCAATTGTGTTCAAACCCAGTGAATCAGGACAGGCATATAATGCAATTGCAGATCCAATAAAGTCCGCATTTACAGGCGGAACTAACTGATAACGGGCTGAATTAGCTTTACCATCCAGGTTATCAGGTAAAATAGGAAAGCGTATCATCTGCTCCTTCCTGCGGTCTCTTGAATGCATACAAATTGTTGATCCAAAAGCCGGTTCCAGTATGGCCCCATTGCCATAATTCATCCGGTAATATTCTTCGGGATGAGAATAAAAAGCCACATCATTAACTCCATCGCCACCAATACTGAAAGTTTGTCCTTCTTTAAGATCGGGTGGTAACGGATATTTCTTAGGGTCGGGTGAATGAATAAAGTAATACATGAACGACATATCGCCGTCTAAAGGAGGCCCGCCGGTTGTGTTGTCATTTAACCCAAGCATTCCAATAGCAAAATTATCGCTTCTTACGACGCCAATAATGTCGCCAATTGTTTTTGAGATATTGGTTTTATAAGGGCCCCAAACTACATTGTCGACCCCATTGCGATTAGTTAGTGATATTAACTGAAAGCGCAAATAGGCAGATTTTTGCTCTGCCATAACCGTAGCAACTGAGCCATTGGGATAATGCAATAGAATTTGGTTGCTGGCATTGTTGAATGTAGCATATCGGGGCAAAATATAAGTTTTGTTTTTAAATAAGCTTAGTAATGCCGATGAGTCGCCGTGCGGGCAATATTCTTTCTTTGATATTTTATCCCTGATGCTTTTAATGTAACCACTTTTACTGATGCTGATAGTTACATACCTGGTATTTAGTGTGTAGGTTTGCGCAACGAGCGGACGATAAAAAAAAAGCAAAATTGCAGAGACCATCCAAAAACGATAAATCCTATTTGATTTTTTGAGTAGATTGTTCATTTGAAAAAAATGTAATTACAAGTCACAAAACAAAACCGCTCCACGGCTGGCATTTTTGTTTTTTTAATTCAGATCAATGCTAAAAACGGGTATACAAATAAAAGAGTTATTCTTTCTTAAAGTCTATGGTTTTACCCAATTACCATTAATTACTGCGTCCTATACTCGCGCTTTTACCGTTTGGGAGATTTTTAGTTTTCATTACTCTATTGCCAACCACGTATAATTTTCCGGTTCAATTGTTACCGTTGCTTCAATTTCATAATCCCTGTTAAGGCTATATTTCCTTACCGCATTATCCTTTTCTTTTACAGCAGTGGTGCTGGTTAAACCGGTATAATACAATGGCAATTTTATCTTTCTTGTAATTTTTTCCTTAGTTGGATTGAACAACATTACCAGCCCTTTTTGTTTTAAATGAGGATTTACATGAATGAAACCGTCCCAATCCCGTCCGTCTGCGCGCCTAAGGTGGATGATGTCAGAATTAAGGATCTCTCTGTATTTCTTGTACCATCCTATTGTTTTTACTACCAATTGCTTTGTTTTATCGGTATCATACAAACGCGGCCCCCTGTAACAGGCCTGCACACCTGCGCCATAGTATTGCATCATTAATTGTTCGTAATCCTTCAAATGATTTCCAAGCGGCTCTAATACAGCTTCTTCCCCCCCGCCCTGGTAGCGGGTGAGCGGGACAAATCCCCAAACCATCGAGGGCATTTCTTCCCAGGTTGCATCAAAAATATTCTGACGATTCAATATCTTTTGCTGTTCGCGTGGTAACGAAAAATTCACCTCACGATATCCTAAAGCAATTTTGTTCGTTCCGTCAAGTAAATACCAGTCAGGTGCATTAACATAAATACCATGTTCGCTGCACCAATGATATAATCCTTTTTGTAATTCAATTTGTTTCCATTGCGAATCACCTAAACCTGAATGCCCCGG
>JBDUDE010000687.1:0-2852 GCA_040003105.1 Mucilaginibacter sp.
GTTGATGAAGAAGGCAAGCCAAAATACAAATCGATTGAGGTTGATAATATTATCAATGATACCAACCCAATATGGACAAAAGCTCCAAATGAGCTGAAAGACGAGGATTACCTTAACTTTTACAAACAACTTTATCCATTTTCTGAAGACCCGCTGTTCTGGATACACCTGAATGTTGACTATCCGTTTAACTTAACCGGGGTATTGTACTTCCCTAAGCTTAAAAACGATTTCGAGGTACAGAAAAACAAAATCAAATTGTTCTCGCGCCAGGTATTCATCACCGACGAAGTAAAAGATATTGTCCCGGAGTTTTTAATGCTGCTGCACGGTGTGATTGATTCACCGGATATCCCGCTGAATGTATCGCGCAGCTTTTTACAGGCCGACAGCAGTGTTAAAAAGATAAATAGCTACATAACCAAAAAAGTAGCTGATAAATTGGCAGAACTTTTTAAAGCCGACCGCCCCGCCTATGAAGAAAAATGGACCGACATCGGGCTGTTTGTAAAATACGGTATGGTTAGCGAAGAAAAGTTTTATGACAAAGCGAAAGACTTTGTTTTGCTAAGCAACACAAAAAAGGAAAACTTTACGCTAAACGAATACAAGGACAAAGTTGCGCCGGAGCAAACTGATAAAGACGGGCAACTGGTGTATATTTATACCAACGATCCGGCTAAACAGGACGCATTTATCCAATCAGCGAATAAAAAAGGCTATGATATTTTGCTGATGAACTCCCCTATCGATAATCACTTTATCGGTCACCTGGAGCAAAAACTTGAGAAGACGTCATTTAAACGTGTCGATGCTGATGTCGCTGACAAGCTTATCAAAAAAGAAGATGCGCCAGAGCATGTACTTACCGAAGAACAGGCAAAAACAGTTAAAGGGATTTTTGACAAAGCCATCAATAAACCGGCATACAAAGTTGAGCTGGAAAGCTTAAACCCCGATGAATTGCCGGTAACCGTAACTATGGACGAGTTTATGCGCCGCATGAAAGAAATGGCAGCTATGGGCGGCGGAATGGGCTTTTACGGCAGCATGCCCGATAACTATAAAGTAATAGTAAACGGTAACCATAAATTAATAAGCCGGATATTAAACGAGGAAAATGAAGAAGTGCAGGCTGCACTTTCAAAACAAGCGTTTGATCTTGCTTTGCTGTCGCAGGGATTATTGACGGGTGCCGAACTTACCGAGTTTGTAAACCGCAGTGTTAACCTAATATAATGAACAGAACCAAGAAGACAAGAATTAAGAACCATGAAAGTATCGTTTAATACGGTATATAGTGCTCTTTATTTATCTTGGCTCTTGACTATTGACATCTTGATTCTTGTCATCTTTACTCTTAATATAAAAGCTGCCCGCAAGGCGGCTTTTTATTTTTAAAAACAATACAGGTTTTAGCACATTATTCGTTAAATAATTTGTGGAATTTTGTAAAGCATTGCATCTGGTAGATAATTACTTAATAAAATATACAGGATGAAAAAATTAACAAAACTGGCAATAGTATCTGCTTTGATATTATCATGCCTTCAAACGGTAATGGCCCAGAAGACCTCGCGGGCCGAAAGGGAAGCCGCAAAGATTGCAAAAGTAAAGGCATTGATTGATGCCCAAAACTATGTTTTTGAAGCCAACTACATGATTCCACAACGGGGAAATTCTAAATCAATTACTTTTGGGTACGATATGGTGGTATCTAAAGACACTTTAACAACCTACCTACCCTATTATGGCCAGGTTACTTCGCCACCTACAGACGCAACGGACGGCGGCATAAAGCTGAACACCACAAATTTTAGTTACGAAGCTAAAGCTGCAAAAAAAGGTGGTTACGAAATTATAATCAAACCAAAGGACAATTTTTACCAGGGATCGAAAGATGTGCGCTATATGAGGCTGCAGGTATCAGCTACAGGGTACGCCAGCCTGCAGGTAATCAGCAATAGCCGCGACCAAATTTCGTTTAACGGGACGATTGAGGCCAGGAAAGATAAAAAATAAGATATTGCCCGACCCTGATATTATAAAGGCTCCTTTTCGAGGTTTTGCTTAAGGTCGAGGAGCCTTTTTTTTACTTCCCGCTGTAATTTTGATTTGATAATGGCGCTTATTAAATTAAAAGGGAAGCGAAATTCATAAGCATAAAGGAAAATCACTTCTGTGCGGCCGACCCCTGTTTCGTTAAAAGTCCATGAGCCTAAAAACGCCTTAAACATATAAGGCCCGTCGGTCATTTTAATGGCGGTTACTTTTGGCCGGTTAAAGGTTACGTACTCTGTAACCATACCATAGCCATTTTTTGCAACGCATAAGGCTTTTACGCCTTTCGCTGCCGCTTTTGCGCCGAACAATAAATCGGCCTTCCTTAAAAACGTATCCCAGTTAAGCCTTTTGGTATAATCCTGCGAAAAGTCGAAAACAACCTCCGGCGTACGTTCAATGGTAATTGATTGGGTAAACTTGGTTGTTTTCATTAGCAAGATTTTATTTCCCTGTCAGAATTTTTATAAGGTATGATCATATATCCATTATATAAAATCTACTGTCATTGGTTTGTTGTTAAAAACACACCGCAATCAGCCCCGTCCAGCCGGTTTGGTGCGATGCACCCATCCCGCGCCCCGTGTCGCCGTCAAAATACTCGTGAAACAAAATATAATCTTTAAAATCAGGATCAGTTTGCATTTTTTGATAGTCGCCGTATACTGCCCGTCTTCCCTCATCATCTCGCAAAAACAGATTCGACAGCCGGTTGTACAGTTCGACAGCCACCTGTTGCAGGTTCATAAAGTTGCCCGAACCTGTTGGGCACTCAATCTTAAAATCGTCGC
>JBDUDE010000521.1:0-2852 GCA_040003105.1 Mucilaginibacter sp.
ATAACGACCAGTTAAAAACCGACCATAACCGCATAATGTACGAGTGGAGCTCGAAGCGAAAAAACCTGTTGCTGATAACCGGGCACACACACCAGCCGGTATTCAGGTCGCTAACGCAATTGGAAGCGCTGTACGAAAAATTGGAGGTTGCTAAAAAAGATAATAATACTAACGTGGAGGCGGGATTACGGGCTAAAATTGATGCCTTGCATTTAAAGACCGACCGGCCGCCAGATTTTGCAGGATATTTAGATACCTATTTTAACAGTGGCTGTTGCTGCTTTGACGATGGCGACATGACCGGCATTGAGGTAGCGGATGGCTGCATCAGGTTGATAAAATGGCACTACGGCGCCGGAAAAATCAGCGGGCGATCGGTTTTGGAAGAAAGCAAATTGGAAGATTTGAGGTTGAAATAGTCCGAAGTACTTAGTCGCCGGTCTTAAGTCTAAAACAAACGAGAGAGACTCAAGACTATGGACTGCTGCCTTAAGACTTCACCTACCCTTCCAGCAAAAACACAAACAATTCTTTAGGCCCGTGTGCGCCCAATACCAACGTTTTTTCAATATCGGCCGTACGGCTGGGGCCCGTTACGTTGCTAATCATCGATGGTAAATTATTTTCGTATTTGGCTTTCAGCAGTTTTAGCCCATCCTTTATATCAAGTACCATTTGCGATGTGTATGCCAAAACAATATGCACCGGCGGGTAAATACTTAAGCGGCGTCCGGCCATATTACCGTTTGAAAGTAAAATGCTGCCGTTGCGGGCTACTAGCGCTTCGCAAAGGGTAAAGCCAACATCGGCCTGGTCGAAGTCTTTATCGGTTTCGTAATAAGGATATTCATAACGGGCCAGTACTTCCTGCAGGGCTGGTTCCCAGCAGTATATTTTGTGCCACTTACGCTCTTCGGCAAGTTGCAGCAGGTTTTCAATAAACTGCACCTCGTCCTCGCAAAATAGAAATTGGCCTGATATATCGGTAAACTGCTCGGCAAATAACACGTCAAGCGACTCGTCCGTTGGCGGGTAATGCGGCAAATCCTCCAGGTTTGGATAAGGGTTGTCCCTCTTCTCCAAAAGCGCCTTCCGAATTTTTTTTAGCAGTTTTTCCTTAGGTGTAGTTATGTCTCTCATGTTTTAGTCCTGAGTCTTTAGTCGAAAGTCCCGAGTCAAAACGAAAAAGTCTTAAGCCCGGGTGCAAAGTTTCTTTTGACTCAGGACTTAAGACTTTCGACTTAAAAATTACTCTTTCCCGCTTACATCCTTCTCTTCAGGGTTCCTGTTAAAGGTGCCTGAGTGGTCAGCTATGCCTTCCGGTACCAATGCCGATGCGGCAGGTTCCTGGTCAGCTTCCGGGCCGTTCACAAATTCGTCATAAGTGGTGCGGTTTTCAAACGGGCGTTTGCCCAATATTTCTTCAAGGTCTGATTGGAAAAGTATTTCCTTTTCAAGCAGTTTATCAGCCAGTTTTATCAGTCCTTCGCGTTTATCAAGCAAAAGCTTTTTGGTCATCTCGTAAACTTCGGCTATCTGGTTGCGCACTTCCACATCAATCAGCTCTGAAGTTTTTTCAGAATAAGGCTTGTTAAATTGGTATTCGCCCTGGGTATCGTTAAACGATACGTTACCCACTTTTGCATTCATACCGTAAATGGTAACCATAGCATAAGCAAGTTTGGTAATGCGTTCCAAATCGTTTTGTGCACCGGTTGATATTTTCCCGAAGGTAATATCCTCAGCAACACGACCGCCCAAGGTCATACACATACCGTCAATCAGTTGCTCGGTGGTGTACAAAAACTGCTCCTTAGGCAGGTATTGCGCATAACCCAGCGCAGCAACACCACGCGGAACAATGGATACCTTAACCAATGGATCGGCATGCTCCAAATACCAGCCGGCAATAGCATGGCCCGCTTCGTGGTAAGCCACAATGCGTTTTTCTTCCGGCGATATAATTTTGTTCTTTTTCTCCAAACCACCAATCACACGGTCAATAGCATCCTGGAAGTCCTGCATATCAACCGCCTCTTTGTTTTTACGGGCAGCTATCAGGGCGGCTTCGTTACATACGTTGGCAATTTCGGCACCGGCAAAACCCGGTGTTTGCGCCGATAATTTTTTAGCGTCGACACCCTCGGCCAGTTTAACCGGTTTTAAGTGTACTTTAAATATTTGTTCGCGGCCAATTAAATCGGGCTTATCGATAGATACCTGGCGGTCGAAACGGCCTGGGCGCAATAAAGCAGAGTCTAATACATCGGGGCGGTTAGTAGCAGCAAGTATAATAATACCCGAATCGGTACCGAAACCATCCATCTCAACCAGCAACTGGTTCAATGTGTTTTCGCGTTCGTCATTACCGCCTACTATGTTGTTTTTACCACGGGCACGGCCAATGGCATCAATCTCGTCAATAAAAATAATACAAGGCGCCTTGTCTTTTGCCTGGCGGAATAAATCGCGAACACGCGATGCGCCCACACCCACAAACATCTCCACAAAATCAGAACCTGACAGCGAGAAGAACGGCACCTGCGCTTCGCCGGCAACAGCTTTCGCCAGCAATGTTTTACCAGTACCCGGCGAGCCTATTAATAAGGCGCCTTTTGGTATTTTACCACCCAGGTTGGTGTATTTTTTAGGATTTTTAAGGAAATCAACAATTTCCATTACCTCTTGCTTGGCTTCTTCCAAACCGGCAACGTCATTAAACGTAACCGATACCTGGGCCTCTTTGTCAAACAGGGTAGCTTTTGATTTACCTATATTAAATATTTGGCCGCCAGGGCCGCCGCCTGCTCCACCGCTCATGCGGCGCATAATAAACAACCAAACTGCAACCA
>JBDUDE010000807.1:0-2843 GCA_040003105.1 Mucilaginibacter sp.
GGCCTATTTAAACAGCCTGTTGCAGTTGTCGTTTGCCTTAAACCAGCAGGATTTTGCCAAAACTTACCATGTTGCCAGCTGAAGCGACTGGAGTGTTGAAGTGAGTTTAAAATAACTGCAAACTTTTTCACCGACAATATATTACCACTCACCGATTTCTTTAAATATGCTGCCAGTTTTTGTTTGCCATACTTATAATGTTACCTTAGTTTTGAATAAGATTTAATTTGCTGATAATATAATGGACAACGATATAGTACAACCCCAAAATCCCCGCAATGGCAAAGCCCTGGTGGGGATTATTTTACTGGCCGTGGGCGCCATGCTGCTAATCAGGCAGCTCGATTTCTTTTTCATTCCGGGTTGGTTGTTTAGCTGGCCCATGTTCCTGATAGGCTTAGGACTTTATATTGGTGCGAAATCCAATTTTCATAAGCCATCGTCATTTATACTGATAGCCCTTGGTACTTTATTTTTGATAGGAGATAACGTTGATAATGCAGGCCGTATTGTTTTTCCGCTTGGCGTTATCGCCTTTGGTTTATGGATGATTTTAAGGCGCCATCATCATTTTGATAAAGAGCACTGGAAGAAAGACTTTAAAGGAAACTGGGGCAAATGGGACGGCGGCACGTACACGCCACCAACCCCAGGCGAACCAACTGTGGACTACACCACTACAGGCGACTACACTAACACAGGTGTTCCGCCGGGTGGCCCTTCGCCATACCCGCCTACAGGCGACGATTATTTGGATACTGTTTCGGTATTTGGCTCGGTAAAGAAAACCGTGCTGTCGAAAAATTTTAGAGGGGGTGAGATTGTAAACGTTTTCGGCGGTGCCGAACTTGATTTTACCCAGGCCGATATAAACGGAAAAGTGATAATTGATATCACCCAGATATTCGGCGGTGTAAAAATGATAGTGCCACCGCACTGGCAGGTAGTGCCGGATATTGCTGCAGTATTCGCAGGTATCGAGGACAAGCGGATGAAAAGCACTGCCAGCGTTGGGAGCGAAAAGATATTAGTGTTGAAAGGAGTGTCGATTTTTGCAGGTGTCGATATCCGCAGTTATTAAATTGTAACAGTTAACCCCAGAGGTAACCCAATCAACTTAATCAACCCAATAAACCGCTTAACTATTAATGGCTTTATCCAACCATATATCCACACCACGACTCTACGCCGCTTTCGCAGCGTGCGGACTGGTATGGGCAGGCCTGCAAACCTATGTGGTGCATAGTTTTGGTTTTATCTGGTACATAGCTTCTACCGAGGGTTTGGTTTGTTCCATATTGTTGGCATCCGCCTGCTGGCTCATCAACAATAACCTGCGCTACTATCAGCCCGAAAAAGGTAACTACCTGAACATACTGATCTGGATAGGCGCGCTTGGCGCCATCTGTACAGTCGGTGCAAGGTGGATACTTCCATTTTTGGCCACCGGTCCCGCTTATACCAACTTTTTACTGAACTCGTTAACCATTCGCTTTTTCATTAACTTTTTGGCGATAGGGTGGGTCGCCATGATAAGCATGCTGTATTATACCCAGCTGGACCAGAAGGAAAACGAAAAACGCAAGTCAGAAGCCGAACAACTGGCGCGCGATGCAGAATTGTATAACCTGCGCCAGCAATTGCAGCCCCACTTTTTATTTAATAGCTTGAACAGTATAAACGCCCTGATTGGTTTTAAACCTGATGAGGCGCGCCGGATGATACACCAGCTATCTGACTTTTTACGCGGTACGTTAAAGAAGGACGACCAGCAGCAGGTGCCCTTAACCGAAGAGCTTACCCACCTTAACCTTTACCTTGATATTGAGAAGGTACGTTTTGGACACCGTTTGCAAACCGAGATTAGCTGCGACAAAAGTTCGGGCGAAGCAGTACTGCCATCTTTGCTTTTACAGCCAATTGTTGAAAATGCAATAAAATTTGGCTTGTACGATACGATTGGTGACGTGGTGGTGAGCATACGTGCCGAAATGGACAGTAACTACCTGGTACTGATGGTGCAAAACCCTTATGACCCCCAGACCTCAAGACCGCGTAAAGGCACCGGTTTTGGCCTGCGCGGAGTACAGCGCCGACTTTATTTGCTTTTTGCACGAAATGATTTGATGGAAACTCATACAAATGATAATATATTTACAACTATTATCAAAGTACCGCAGTTATAAATATGAAACGTGCCTTAATTATTGACGATGAGCCTTTGGCCCGGATGGTTGTATTGGAGTATTTGCAGGCTTATCCGCAAATTGAAGTGATGCAGGAATGTAATGATGGTTTTGAAGGCTTAAAAGCCATTCAGCAATACCAGCCTGATTTGATTTTTTTGGATGTGCAGATGCCGAAAATAAACGGCTTCGAAATGCTGGAGTTGGTGGACAGACCGCCCGCCGTAATATTTACAACCGCGTTTGACGAGTACGCCATTAAAGCATTTGAGGCCCATGCTGTTGACTACCTGTTAAAGCCTTTTAATAAGGACCGCTTTAACAAGGCCATCGACAAATACCTTTCTACTTCTGTTGCCGAACCTGCACCTGCGAAAAAGCATACCGAAGATTTGCTGGAAACCGCTTCGCATTCGCCGGCGCAGCATGAGCGTATTGTGGTGAAAACCGGTACCAAGGTTAAGATTATCCCTGTTCAGGACGTGTTATACCTTGCTGCCGATGACGACTATGTAAGCGTTTACACCGCAGAGGGCTCGTACCTGAAAAATAAAACCATGAACTTCTTTGAGCAAACACTCGACCCTAAGTACTTCGTCCGCGTGCACCGCTCCTACATCATAGCCATTCAGCAAATTACCCGTATCGATCCTTATG
>JBDUDE010000329.1:0-2838 GCA_040003105.1 Mucilaginibacter sp.
CCGGCCTGGTTAACTTCATTATCGATATTCAAAAAAGCAGGGGTGCCGAAAGTGCGCTGATTTTGGATGCTGCGGCAAAAGCCGATGCCGAAATGTATGACAACGGCATTGTTGCTGTTGGCGATATTTCAAATACCAACAGCACCATCGGCATAAAAAAAAGCAGTAAATTATATTACCACAGCTTTGTTGAAACATTTGGTTTTATACCCGGCAGAGCGCAGGAAGTGTTTGATAAGGCACTGGCACTGCTGAACGAATTTAAACCGATGCCTTGTTCCATTACACCGCATGCGCCTTATTCTGTCTCGAAAGAACTGTTTAAGCTGCTACAAAAATACAGCGATACGGGGCATAACCTTATCAGCATACATAACCAGGAGTGCGAGGACGAAAATAAATTTTACCGGTATAAACTGGGTACGTTTAACGATCTGTATGCGCATTTCGGGCTGGATATTACCCATTTTAAGCCACAGGCCCGCAACTCCCTGCAATCAATACTGCCATTGCTAACCAACAAGCAAGAGGTTTTGCTGGTACATAATACCTGTACCAATTTAAAAGATATTTACTTTATCAAACGGTTTGACCGTAAAATACATTTCTGCTTTTGCCCTAATGCCAATCTTTACATTGAGGGCTTTTTACCAAAAATTGAATTGTTCATCGGGCAGGGATATAATATTACTCTCGGCACCGACAGCCTGGCATCAAACGATAAACTATGTATTTTAAGTGAGATGCGTACGATACAGGCAAAATTCCACTCCATAAGCACCCAGCAGCTTATACAATGGGGAACCCTTAACGGTGCCAGGTACCTGGGCATCGATGATGAAAAAGGCACCCTTGAACCCGGTAAAACACCCGGCCTGAATTTGATCACCGGGCTGGATGGTAATAAAATTACACCGGAGACGAAAGTGAGGAGATTGTTGTAAGGTTGAAATGTTTTGAGTTAGCAACGTTTTCCGGTTTGTTTTGAAAACAAATTTCTCTAACATTGCAACGTTTCAACTTTGCAACATTCCAACAAATTCAGCACACTCCAACAACATGACCCACCTCGATATAACTATAAAAGGCAACGTACAAGGCGTATCATACAGGGCAGCAACTAAGGCTGTCGCCGATCAGTTGGGGGTCAAAGGTTTTGTGCGAAATGAACCCAATGGCGATGTTTTTATTGCTGCCGAGGGCGACAAATTTGCAATGGAGCTATTTTTGGAGTGGTGCCACGAAGGCCCGGAACATGCCGAAGTGAATGATGTTGAAACCAATGAGGGTGAATTAAAAAACTATCGTAATTTTGAGGTTGTAAGAAAGTAGGACACGTATCCGGATTGCTTTACTATTTATTAAACACTAATTCCCACGAATTCTTTAGAATTGCACGAATTAGTTTCTTTAATTCGCGTAATTCGTTTTATTAGTTCTAATTCGTGTTTTTTTAATCTTCGTTAATACAAACATTGTCGACCGCTAAAAAATTCGCCGGGCAAACGGCCTTATATGGTTTAACTACAATTGTGCAGCGGCTGCTAGCCTCTGTACTTACCCCGCTTTACACTACCGCTTATAACCCGGCCGTTTACGGCATTTTTACCACCATGTTCAGTTATGCATCTATATTTAATGCAATACTGTCATTCGGTATGGAGACTACGTTTTTCAGGTACATGAACAAAATGCCTGAAAAAAAACGCGAGGTTTATAACAATGGCTTTTGGGCGGTTGCCCTGCTTACGGGTGTTTTCCTGCTGCTTACATTTCCGTTCGTTCACCAGATAGCGGGCTTTATTAAGATAGGGAAAACTACCTCGCAGGCTGAATTTGAGCTTTACATAAAATATTTCCTGGGGATATTAGTGCTGGATAACCTTTGTGTGCTGCCATTTGCCAAGCTGCGGGCCGATGGCCGCCCGATGGTGTACGGGCTGGTAAAAGTGGTAAACATTGTGGTGATGGTTACGCTAAACCTGGTGTTTATTTTTGGCATACCGTATTGGATACGTCACAACTTGGCAGGCGCAGGATGGCTCAGCAGCTGGTATCAGCAAAACTGGGTAGGCTATGTGTTTGTTTCGAATTTGATAGCGAGCGGAGTTACATTTTTGATGCTGATACCACAATTGGCCTGGATACAGCTTAAGTTTAACCGCAGTATTTTCAGCAATATGCTGCTATACAGCTGGCCTGTTTTAGTGGCCAACCTTAGCTACATCGTTAACGAAAATTTTGATAAGCTGCTGTTGGGTAAGCTGTTGAAGGATAACATTAGTGAGCACGAGGTTGGTGTTTACTCCGGTTGCGCCAAGCTGTCGATATTCCTAAGCATTTTTATACAGGCTTTCCGGCTGGGTGCCGAGCCATTCTTTTTTAGTCACGCCAAAAATAAAAACTCGGGCCAAACTTATGCCCGTATCATGGACTACTTTGTGATTACCATTTGCGTAATGTTTGTGGGTATTATTGCTAATATACAGATACTGAAATATTACGTAAACAACCACGACTTTTGGGTGGGGCTTGGCGTAGTGCCACCGCTACTGTTTGGCTATGTGGCCCTGGGGGTGTATATGAACCTTTCGGTGTGGTATAAACTGTCTGACCAAACTAAATACGGGCTGTATATATCCGGGATAGGCGCTATTGTTACCATCGTTTTCAATTACCTGTTTATCCCAAAGTACCACTATATGGCTTCGGCCTGGGTGTCGTTCGCGGCGTATACCTGTATGATGATCCTGTCGTATGTATGGGGTCAAAAAAATTACCCCATCCCATATAATGTAAAAAAGAACCTGGTTTATATTATTATTTCAATGGTGTTCG
>JBDUDE010000287.1:0-9506 GCA_040003105.1 Mucilaginibacter sp.
TTTTTACCTCACCTTATTCACAAACTCCACAATTGCCGGCACCAGCCCGGCGCTAATCGGCAGGTCGGGTTTACTGTAGGTGGCAACGTTTTGCTCTTCATCGTCGGGCGCGTCTTTCAAAATATGGTTCATGCCTTTCACCTCAAGTAAAGTAGCATCGGATTTTGCTTTTTTAAACCTGCGGCCGTTTTCAGCGTTAACCATTTTGTCAGTGCTTCCCTGTATAAGCAAAAGTGGTATTTTTATGCGTTTTGCGCCTTTAATAGGGTCGTACCTGCAGTAGCTCATTATAAAATTTTGGATACTTGGTCGGGCGATGTAATATAATGCAGGGTCGATATTCGGGGTTAGCTTGCCCTTGCGCAGGCTATCCATAAAAGCCTTAAACTCATCCTGTAAAAATCCTGCCTTGTCTTTTAGCTGGTCCTTTAATAGTTTGTCGCCGGGGTCGGCGGCCCATTCGGCGGTAATAACCCCTTTTACCGGCACGTCATTTACAATCAGCGAAGCCACCAGTGCGCCTTCGCCGTGACCAAACAATATTATTTTCGAAAAACGCTGGTCATCACTCAGCATATTGGTAAGGCCCAGGGCATCGTCGCCGTAATCCTCCAGCCGCAATTCCGATTCCTTGCTTTTGGTAACACTTGCGCCCACAAGGCGCTTGTCATACCGTACCGTTGCTATGCCGTTTTTACCTAAATCATTAGCCAGCATTTTGTAGGTATTGCCCGCCGCGCCTGTTTTGGCGTTATTGCCATCCCTGTCGGTAGGGCCCGAGTCGGCTAAAATCAGCACCACGGGTATTTTACCCGATGGGTTTTTGGGCATCACCAGCGAGCCCGATATGGTGCCGGTTAAAGTTTTTAATATTATCGGTGTTTCATCAAGTGATGGGTCGAGCGTTACACCGGCCCTTGCGTTATCTTCGGCAGTATATGGGCTTAGCAGCAGGCCTGTTAACCGGTTTTGGGTATTAAGCGCCAGGTTTAGCAAAAATGTGTTGTTTTGAAAGGTAGCCTTGTACACCACGACCGAGGATGTGACTTTTACAAACTCGGTTTTCAACAGGTTACCATATTGCGATTTTAGCTGGATGGTAGTCGGCTTAAAAGTTTCGAGCGGCAGTGATGCCTTCATTTCCGTGCTAAACATCGTAAAAATGCTGTCGGGCTGGTCGTGGTTATAATATTGGGTAAACCGGGTAACAGCGGCCGTATAATTGGCAGGCTCCGCCTGTGCAATAGCCTTTACAGCTAAAAGCAAGGTAACCACAAAAAATAATATTTTCTTCATTTAAGGATATTCTGGGGCGATAATTTGCAATCCCGAAAGTAGTGAAAATATGATTACGAACCGTTGATTAGGACTGATTTCGTTGATTACACTGATTATTTTTTGGGATTGCACTGATTGGAGGATTGATTATATCGATTATTTTGGGAGGGGATTACACCGATTGAGGAACTGATTACACCGATTATTTTGGGGGGATTACACCGATTGGATGATTGATTACACCGATTAACAATCGCTGATTTCGTAGATTACGCTGATGTTTGAAGCCCACTTCTCACTATAAGTACTCCGCAACCGGCAAATCCGCATTACGCGCTCAAAATAATCGGTGAAATCCTCCTCCAATCGGTGTAATCAAAAAATAAAACATTTTCGTCCATTTTACATTTTAATACCATGGAATTAAGCACACAGGCGGCATGGTTGTTTTTACTGGCTATCCCCATTGCCTGCATAGCGTGGACGGTTACCCACGAAGAAGTTTTCCGTGAGCCGCGCGAGTATTGCCTGAAGCGCTGCCACAACGGCAAAACCATAGTCGAGCGCAAATTTTTTTACCTGTTTACCTGCGAATATTGTTTCAGCCATTATGTAACTGTCATCATGCTGTTCATCACCCAATATAAATTGCTGTTTACCGATTGGCGTGGCTACCTTATAGCCGGTTTTGCCTTGATATTTGTAGCCAATGTGTATATGAGCCTTTTCGCGCTTATCCGCGTCGACCTTAAGAAAGTGCGATTGGAAGCTGAACACGAGGAGCAGAAGAAGTAACAGTAGGCAGTGAGCAGTTTGCCTGTCGCTTCATTTTACTATCTTCAAATCATCAAATCAACATACATCATCCTCACAACACCAACTGCCCAAACAATCTTTCCAATGTCGCCAATGCATCTTCCGTCATCCCCGGGTGTACTTTTGATGTTTGCAGCACCGTGCTGCGCGTGGCAGTTAACCACCTGAAGCGTGAGGCCATATCAAGTTTACCAATTGGCCCGGCGTCTTTATCGTCGTTACAAATACGCTCAAACGAACAGAGGTGTTGCTTCAGCTCCTCAATATCTAAATCTTTGTGGCACGATTGGAGGCGGCTTTCATCCAAATGATAGCGGGCGTGTAAAAATTTCTCTTTGGCACAGAATACTATCACCCCTATGTTTAAAAACTCCCCGCGCTCTACCCTGGGCACAACGCGTATTACGGCATACTCAAATAATGTTTTCTGCTGCATGTTGTGCTTCGTTTACAAAAATTGATGAATGCGCCAATCTCGTGGTTAAAAATTCGATATAAGCCTCGCGGTATTGTGCAGGCGTTTCAAACGATGGTTCGCCGGTTAACCATTGGTCGGGTACCAGCTCTACAATTGCCCGGATGCGTTCGTTGGTAAGTATTTGTTTAAACGCGGCGTCAACTTCAGTCAACTGTGTTGCACGTAATAAAAGCACATGGTCCTTTACCTGCAAAAATGGCTTTTCGGCAGCTTCCAGCCAGTTGTGCCACGAATGATGGAAATATAAAGCCGCGCCATGGTCAATCAGCCAAAGCTCGCGGTGCCAAATCAGCATATTGGTGTTACGGGGAGTGCGGTCGACGTTGGTGAGCAGGCAATCGAGCCAAACTATTTGCGACGCAAGCGTTTCATCAATGGGTGAAATAGCGGGGTCGAACGTAATAGCGCCCGACAGGTAATGCAGCGCCAGGTTAAGGCCCACGCTGGCTTTTAATAAATCCTGTATTTCCTCATCAGGTTCGGTACGGCCAAAGGCTTCGTCAAGGTTAGCGAACACCAGTTCAGGCACCTTTAAGCCACAGGCACGGGCTATTTCGCCGCCGATTAATTCGGCAACCAGCGCTTTTGCGCCCTGGCCCGCTCCGCGAAATTTTAGCACGTACAAAAAGCCGTCATCAGCCTCGGCAATGGCCGGCAGCGAGCCCCCCTCGCGCAGTGGCGTTACGTAACGTGTAACATTTACAGTGCGCAGCTGTGGTTTTAAATCCATAATTAATAATTAATACGAATTACACGAATTTAATCCAATTGCACTAATCAAATTCGCTAAATCCGTAATTTGTGAGTATCGTAAATCCGGCTAACTTATGGTAGCTCAACTGTGCGGATACCCTTCTTTAATAATAAGCAATGGTTATTTAAAGTGTTTGAAATGCAATCATTTAACCCGTACGCTTTAATAGTTGTTTCAAATTAACATTTATGTAATATGTTAACCTATAAAACAAATATTTTGATATATATTTGTAATGAACTTTTATCACGGCCCTCACGTAAAAATGCCTTTTTATTTATCGGGTTAATTATTGTTGCTATATTGTAGTCAATTTAATTTAAAGGTAAATTTATAGTAACTTGTATAAAAACTATTAATGAAGCTTATCACGGTGTGCCTTTTATGGGCTATACTTCTGGCCGTTCCTTTTGATAATGCACGCGCACAAGTGGCGCTTTCATCTATACAGGGTAAGGTTTTAACAGATGCCCGTGTTCCCGCCGAATCGGCAACCATAATTTTATTAAAAGCCCGCGACTCATCGATTATAAGCTCAACTATCATCAGCAAAAACGGCCGTTACCGGTTTGATGACGTGCCGCCTGACAGCTACCTGCTGTTGGCAACAATGGTAGGTTTTACCAGGGTGTACGCAGGTCCTTATAACCTGGAGGAAGACAAAACCCTTAAAGTATCCGACATTGTATTAAAGCCGGCAGCCAACCAGCTTAAAGAAGTTATCATATCAAGCACCCGTCCCGAAATTGAGGTGCGGCCCGGAAGAATAATAATCAATATCCCCAACAGTTTAACTGCCGAAGGCAGTTCGGCGCTCGAAATTTTAAGGCAATCACCCGGTGTGCGCGTTGATAACAGTAACAACATAAATATTATAGGCCGGCAAAACGCCCTGATAACTATTGATGGTAAAACAACCAGCCTTACGGGCGACGACCTTGTGACTTACCTGCGCAGCTTGCAATCCAACGTAATCGAACGTATTGAACTGATTACAGCCGGGTCTGCAAAATACGATGCGTCAAGCGGGGGCATCGTAAACATCGTGCTTAAAAAAGGCAACAACCAGGGCTTTAACGGCACAATTACAGCTACTGCGGGTTATGGTACCTATTATAAAAGCAATACTGCCATTACTTTTAACGACCATATGGATAAGTTTAATGTGTTTGGCAGCTACAACTATGCTGCGGATAAAACCTTCCATAATTTTGAAACCGACCGGCGTATTAACTTTGACCAGGTATTGAGCGACTACCGGGTTAATTATAAGAGCACTCAAAGGAGCTACAATAATAATTTTAATATCGGGTTCGATTTTTTTATTTCGCCAAAACATACCGTAGGGTTTTTAATAAACGGGATGTCGCGCCAGGATGATTATACAAAAAACAACGGGCTCGATATCATCAACCATGGAGTGCTGGATTCTATAATAAACACTAAATCCGATTTAAGCAGGGATGTCACCAAAATAAATTACAATATAAACTATAGCGGCAAACTCGGCAAGGCTGGCACAACTTTAACCGCCGACTTAAACTATACCACCTTTAACAGAAGTTCGGCTGAATATATTACCAATGATTTTTATAACGCAGACCTGAGCTCATATCGCGCCCCGTTATTGCTGGAAAACCTGTCACCGTCAAAAATCCATATCTGGCTTTCAAAGCTCGATTTTTCTACCCCGCTTTCAAAAACTTCCACACTGGAGGCCGGTTTAAAGAATAGCCGCGTTAACAGCAATAACGATTTGGTTTTTGGCCCTAAAACAGGCGACCAATACATAGCCGATCCCCGGTTGAGTAACCATTTTTACTATACCGAAAATTTAAACGCCGGCTATGTAAACTATCAAACCAAATTCGATAAAGCAGACCTGACCCTGGGCCTGCGTGGCGAACAAACCAGCAGCAACGGAAACTCCGTAACCATGGATTCGAAAATAAATAAGAACTATTTTAACTTGTTTCCGCAGATGCTGGCTACGTATCACAAAAATGCTAATAACGATTTTTCGATAAGCTATAACCGTGGCATTGGCCGCCCTGCTTACGAGGATATAAACCCGTTTTTATATTACGTTGACTTATACGACTACCGTTCAGGTAATCCCAATTTAAAACCAGAATACTCCAATAACTTCGAGCTTACCCATACTTATAAGAGAACTATCACCACCGTGTTGTATGTTTCAATAATAAGCGATAACTATTATTTCGACTTTTATCAACAAAATGACAGTACCAAGGTTAACATAAAAACCTTCACCAACTTTGGCAAAATATACAATTACGGTATTAAGTTTTCGGCCCCTGTAACGGTAAACTCCTGGTGGAACGCTTATTTTTACGTTGATGCATCGTATCAACGTTATGTTGCTTATCCGCAATACGGCAACCTTAACAAGGGTGCACAGGATATCATTTTTAACACAAATCAAAACTTCAGGCTTGCACCAGGCGTGATAGCTACGCTATCCGGCGAATATGAGTCACCTAATTTTTATGGAATAAGCCAAAACAAGGCTCGCTACTGGGTTGGCGCGGCGATTGGCACACAAATGTTTGACAAGCGGGGCTCATTGAAGCTTGTTGTTAACGATTTATTTAACACCCAGCGCGACCGGGCGCAGATAAATTACCAAAATCTCAACTTTTCAGTTGTCGACAAAAAAGAAAGCCGCGTAGCCCGTCTTACATTCAGCTACCGCTTTGGCAAAACCACAGTGAAAGCCGCAGCTGTCCACCATACCGGTAACGAAGAAGAGCAAAAGAGGATAGGTACTGGCGGGGGGAATTAGTGGAAGTGTTAAGTCTTAGGCCAAAAGTCCTGAGCCTTAAGGCGGGGCGATTATGCTATGACTTTAGACTCCCGACTCAAGACTATCGGCTTTAGGCTAACCAACACGCCCGCCCATCATACTTGCAAAAATAATCAGCAACACCAGTAAACTGATACCCACATACAGGTAATCCTTTTCCAGCACAAAACCAATGGTTGAGCATATAACCCTAAAAATTGGCGTAGCGATCAGTAAAACAATACCCAGTTGGATAATTGCCTGCCCTTTTAAATTGAATGCCGCGGCTACCAGGCTATCCGCGTGTTGCATAAATGGCGGAATGCCCGTAAATTTTTTATAATCAGGAATGGAATGCCCATGCCTGATGACATAAAATATTCCCCCGAAAATAACTATGCTCATTGACAAGATCATGCCGCCACGCAGCACCTTGCCTATGAGTGATTGTATGTCAGTGTCTTTGAATTTCATTAGTTCATAGTTGATGGTTCATAGTTCATGGTAGCTGCGGAGAAGTTCATAGATGAAGGTTCATAGTTCATGGTAGCTGCAATTTTCTGTCTTGATTCTTGGCTCTTCAATCTTGGCTCTCTCCTTTCCGGCTATGAACCATGAACTATCAACCATGAACCACTTCAAATCTTCCCCATTATCCCGTTGTAAATCATTTGTCCGGCTAAAAAAGTTACCACAATGGCAAACACCCACCTTAGCCAGCCCGATGATTTTGTTTTCACCAATATTTTTGAACCCGTAAATGCCCCAATTAATACGCCGATAACAACCGGCATAACCAAAGCAGGATGAATATAGCCCCGCTGCAGATAAACCACTGCACTGGCTGATGCGGTAACACCTATCATAAAATTGCTGGTGGTAGTTGATACCTTAAAAGGTATGCGCATAATAGTATCCATTGCAATCACTTTTAACGCGCCCGAGCCGATGCCTAACAACCCTGATATGGTGCCGGCAAAAATCATCATAAAAAAACCGCCCGCCACATTGGTTACGCTGTATTCAACGGTGCCACCGCCATTAGGGTAGCTGCTGTTGAGTTTCAGCTTTTCGGCGAGGTGACTTTTTTGGGTGATGATCTGCTCTGTCTTTTTTCGCAGGGATAATATTGCAGATGCGGTTAAAATCACACCAAATAATATAGCGATATAATGTGTAGGAATATGCGTAGCCAATATGGCGCCGACCATAGCCCCGGCGGTGGTAGCAATCTCTAAAAACATTCCCAACCGCATGTTGGTAATTCCCTCTTTTACATAAGCCGCCGCCGAACCGGAGGAGGTTGCGATAACCGAAACCAGCGATGCACCAATGGCATAATGAATGTCGACGTTAAGTAAAAGAGTAAGCAGCGGGATAATCACAACGCCCCCGCCGAGCCCGGTTAGCGAGCCAAGTAAGCCCGCCAGGTAAGAGCCAATAAGGATAATTACTGTGAATAAAATTACCGACATGCCGTTGAAAAAATAGGACGCCGCTAAAGTAATAATAACTTTTTTTAAGCACTTACTTTAATGTTTGTCTATAGATTTAGTAGCGAAGATGATGCGCGGATGAGGAAGATTTGAAGATGTGTTGATTTGAAGATTTGAAAATGAATAGGAAAAATATTTGCTTAAGGAGAACATCTAACGCCCCAAAGGGGTGCCCTCCATCAGCGTAGGTCGCAGGCCTGCGGTAATTGTCAGCGAATTACTAATGCAGCACCGCAAAAAACAATACCCAGCCAATAAATAAGACCTGCAGTGGTATCCTGAACCATAAATACGACAGTCCAGCCCCATCATAGCTGGCTTTTTCAAGGTTGATGTTCTGTTTGGCGGCGATAATATTTGCCGGCAGCATTAGCACGAAAAAAATATTGAGTAATACACCCGTTATATAATGAATAGACGGTATAACCAAACCAACTGCAGCCCCAATTTCAATAATACCCGTTAGCTGCACGATGCCTTCTTTATAGGGGATAAGTTCTGGTACCATCAAGGCCATACCTTTGGTAAACATAAAATGCCCCATCGCAGTAAATAATAACAGTACAGCCATGGCAATACGCCCGCTTACGTACAGGTTAATATTATGGCTGATAAAATAAAATACCAGGCAGCTTATGATGAACGATACAATTAATACGATAAGTGGTTTCATAGTTTGATGTGCAGAGGTGCAAATTACGTATGTATGAATTGATTTGCAAATTATGTGCTGGATTGAAAATGAAACAGTTTAACAAACTTTTGGATGAATGCAATATTTCAAGGATCGACGGGACGCCATCCGTCAGCACAGGTCGCGGGCCTGTGGTAATAGGAATAATATCACCATCGCATTTTGTACATTTGCGTCCACAAACATGAGCTATAACAGTTTACAAGCCTGCGTTGCCGACCTCGAGAAACACGGCCGCCTGATTCGTATTAAGGAAGAGGTTGACCCCTACCTGCAAATGGCCGCAATCCACCTGCGCGTGTTTGAGCACGAGGGACCGGCAATACTCTTCGAAAATGTAAAAGGCAGTAAATTCCCGGCGGTATCAAACCTGTTCGGCACGCTGGATAGATCGAAATTTATTTTCAGGGATACGCTGGATAAAATTAAAACGCTGGTTGACTTAAAATCGGACCCCTTAAAGGCGATAAAAAACCCTTTTAAATATGCAGGGGTAGGCTTAACTGCGCTATCGGCTTTGCCTATGAAAACAGGCAAAAGTGCGCCCATCAATTTTGCCAAATGTAAAATAAGCGATATCCCCCAAATTGTAAACTGGCCTATGGATGGCGGCCCTTTTGTTACCATGCCGCAGGTGTATACCGAAGATATGGACAAGCCCGGCATTATGAACGCCAACCTGGGTATGTACCGCATCCAGTTGGGCGGCAATGATTATATCCTGAATGAAGAAATCGGCCTGCATTACCAGTTGCATAGGGGGATAGGCGTTCATCAAGCAAAAGCTAATGCAAAAGGGCAGCCTTTAAAAGTGAGCATATTTGTAGGCGGCCCGCCGGCACATCCTGTTGCCGCGGTAATGCCACTGCCCGAGGGCCTGTCGGAAATGACTTTTGCCGGGGCACTGGGAAACCGCCGCTTCCGTTATTTTTATGACGATGAAGGTTTTTGCATATCAGCAGATGCTGATTTTGTGATAACCGGCACCGTTATGCCGCACGACAATAAACCCGAAGGCCCCTTTGGCGACCACCTGGGTTATTACAGTTTAAAGCACCCGTTTCCGTTGTTAAAAGTGCACAATGTTTATCACCGCAAGGATGCCATTTGGTCGTTTACGGTAGTTGGTCGTCCGCCGCAGGAAGATACCAGCTTTGGGGCG
Organism: Mucilaginibacter sp.; assembly: GCA_040003105.1. Taxonomy (GTDB): domain Bacteria; phylum Bacteroidota; class Bacteroidia; order Sphingobacteriales; family Sphingobacteriaceae; genus Mucilaginibacter. Next base: position 9,485 of record JBDUDE010000287.1, read on the forward strand.
CTGATACATGAAATTACGGGCT
>JBDUDE010000131.1:0-30111 GCA_040003105.1 Mucilaginibacter sp.
CGGGGTTGGCCTTTTGCGAAGGGTATGCGCCCGGTACGCCGCCATAGCTTGCCGATTGGTCGATAGTATACAAACCTAACGCAGCATAATTGCCAATTTCGGCATTACCGGTAGTGCCGTAGCTTGCGCGCAGCTTTAAAAAGGTTATGGGCTTAATATTATCCATAAAAGCCTCTTTCGTTATTATCCACGAAGCGCCTGCCTGGAAGAAGTTTCCGCTTGGGTTATTGCTGCCGAAACGTGATGAGTATTCATGAACATACGAGCCCACAAAGAAGTATTTGCCCGCATAATTGTAATCGGCCTGGCCAAGGTACTTGCTGAAATTATAGTCGTCGCTGCCCCCGCTTGGGTTGCTGATGATATCGGTAGCGGTCGACATGGCGGTACGGCCCGGCGGCAATCCTTTTCCGCTTAAGCTGTTAACGTCGTAATGGTTTTTTTCGCCTTCGCCTACGGCCAATAAAGTAAGGTTATGGTTGCCAAAGCTGTTATCGTACTTTAACCTGTTCGACGTCAGTATCCTGCTGCTATAATCATCCGTGTTGTACAGCTCGCCGGAATTTGCACCGCCCGATTTTGTGCGAGCGTCATAATAGCTTACATACTTATCGTTATATAAAGTTATCCTGTTGTAAGTGGCAAAACTCAGGTGTTTGGTGATTGTATAATCCAAATTCAAATCGCCGTTGGTGCTCAGGCTCCTGCTGTTCGAAAAATTGTATTGCAGGCCCTGCAGCGGGTTCTCATTGTCGCGGCCAAGCCAACCGTTATAGGTACGGCCATCAGTGGGCGTGCCATCGGCGTTAAATGCCGGGTCGAAAGGCAGGTTTAAATACGCATCATACAGTAAATTATCGGTCGGGTAAGTTTGCTGGGTGTATATGGTATTTAACAAAACACTAAGCTTTAACTTATCATTTAATTTGGTAATAACATTTGTGCGGAAGTTATAGTTGCTGTTAATGTTATCAATTAAAGTTCCCTGCTCATTATAATAATTGCCCGAGATATAATATTGCGTTTTATCCGAGCCACCCGAAACGGCAATGGTGTGGTTTTGTGTTAACGCGCGCCTGAAGGCCAGGTCGAACCAGTTTGTATTGGTTTTTAAAACAGATGCATCAGGGGTGTAAAACGTTTTTTGATAATCGTACAATTGCTGCGAGTCCATCAAATGAAAATTGCCGGTGGTTTTGGTGTTAAAGCCAACGGTTGAGCTTACATCAATTTTTGTTTTGCCTGCTTTGCCCGACTTTGTGGTGATGATAATAACACCATTAGCGGCCCTTGAGCCGTACAGGCCTGTTGCGGCCGCATCCTTCAATACTGTTACCGATTCAACATCCGATGCGTTGTAAGTGCCGCCGATATTGCCGTCGACCACAAATAAGGGGCCGGTGCTGGCGCTGATGCTGGCTGCACCGCGGATAAGAATGCTGGAAACGGATGTAGGGTCGCCTGATGCGGAAGAAACTACAACACCAGGGGCTTTGCCCTGTAATAAGCTTACGACATCATTCGAGGTTACATCGCGCAGTTTATCACCGCTTATTACCGATACTGAACTTGATAGTTGGGATAGTTGTTTAGAGCTGTAGCCTACTACCACAACTTCGTTCAGTTGTTTCAGGGACGATGACAGAACAACGTCTAAATTGGTTTTGCCATCGATGTTAACCTCTTTTGTGGTGTAACCGATAAACGAAAACGTTAGAATGCCATCGGCGGGCGCAGTAATACTAAACTTGCCGTCGACCGAAGTACTTACGGCATTGGTGGTGCCTTTTATGGCAACAGTTACTGCAGGCATGGGTTGCCCATCGGAGTCCTTAACAACGCCTGTAACCCTAACCTGGGCTATAGCCATTATTGAGAACATCAACAACAAGGTGGTTAAGAACACTTGTCTCCTGTAAAATTTGTTCATAGTGTAAAAATTTGGTTGAGTAATGAGATAGAACACAAATAAGCTACTGCTAATTCGAACTCAAGGTAGAAAGATGTTTAACCAATGTCTAATAATTAGAGCCTTTAAGTTAACGCAAACGTTTGTTTGTGAATTAGGGTGAAATCGCTGCTATTAGTGTTATTATGCAGATAATTAATTTTTTGTTAATCGATTATAAACCAGATGAAGTTGAATCAAGTGGAGGCGACGATTAACTTTACGCAAACGTTTGCTTATAAATTAAAAAACGATTTCACCGGATTCTTAAATGCAGTAAAATGGGATAGTGTATTTTATGGGATGTTTTCGAGGTGAAAAACAAGGGGCAAGCGGGTCCTGTAGCTCACAAGCTTTCCTTCAGACCGAAATTGAACAGTGGAGTATTTTCTACCTGGCAGGTCTTTCTATGGTGCGCAATTACCTGAAGTTAATTTGGAGCGCGACCATGCTGGTTGTCTGGCTTTTTTAAAGTTTTGCGGAATGAGGCTTGGGGTTATACCAGCAAAAAGTGTTAATACCTTGTTTTTGTTAATTTATTGATTAGCAGATATTTACGAATAAAAATAAAAAATTGTGTTAATACCTGTTAATACCTTGCAACCTATCAAAGTTGCCTCAATTTGCAGATAAAACATCACTAAGAGGAAAAGATTCAGGCAAAAAAATCCCGGAGGGCTCCCCCTCCGGGTGTTGTTATCCAGGGATAACTATCAATCAACTAATCAATTCCTTTTCGTTTTGCTAAAATCCACTGTCATCAAGCGCGAATGTATTTTTACGTTCTTTCCATTTTCCTTTGGTAAAATCAGGGAACTCCTGTACCGCATTACCTTCTTTTATTGATTTTGTAGATAGCGGAGCTATCACACTCATGGTCATTGAATCATAAACATCAATTGGCGTTTGTTTCTTTTGCTTAACCGATTCAATAAAGGCATTAAACACAAACCAATCCATACCACCATGGCCTGCGCCTTCGGCATACTTTTCGAATTTTTTCCAAAGCGGGTGGTCGTACTTTTCAAACCATTGCTGTGCCGGGTCCCAGTTGTCATCCTCTTTCGATTTATGGTCGATATAAATACTTTGGTTTACATCCATCCATAAGCCTTTTGTGCCCTGCACCCTGAAGCCCAGTGAGTAGGGGCGGGGCAAATGGGTGTCGTGTGTTATCAATACAGTTTCGCCATTGGCGCAGTTAATCATGGTTTGAACTATGTCGCCTTCCTTGTAATTTATTTTGGCGTTTTTATTTCCCGGTGCTTTTTCTTCAACGTAAGCAGCAAGTCCCCTTGCTTTTGAGCTGAATGACGACAGGCTGGTAAATCGGTTGCCGGCGTTAATATCAATATAATGCATGCATGGGCCGGCGCCGTGGGTTGGGTAAAGGTCGCCGTCGAGGTCGATATTAAATTGTGTGCGCCATTGAGCCTCGCTGGTTGCATCCGGGCCGAAGGTTACGCCGTCCGGACCGTTGAAAAGCACATTGCGCAGGTTATGCTGGTAGCCGCCCTCAACATGCAGTAACTCACCAAATAAGCCCTGTCTCGACATATTTAACGCCGCCATCACATCGCGGCGGTAACACACGTTCTCGAGGGTCATGTAGGGGATGCCTGTTTTTTCAGACGTATGTACAATATCCCAGTGCTCATCAACAGTTAAGCCGGCTATTACCTCGCAACCCACATATTTACCAGCCTTCATGGCATCGATAGATTGCGGGTGGTGAAACTGCCAGGGTGTGGCAATAATTACTGCGTCGATATCCTTGTGGTCGAGCAATTTTTTATAAGCATCAAGGCCACCGGTGTATTCAATCGCCGCGGGTTTACCTTTTTTAGCGATATACTCGCGGCATCTTTTTAACGAACGTTCCTGGATATCGCAAATGGCTACTATTTCAACATCATCGCGTAGTAAGCCTTCTGCTATATGGCTCATGCCACGGGCGCCCACTCCTATATAGCCTAACCGCACTTTGCCGGTAGCCGACTTTGCAAAAAGACTGCCCGACGGCAAAATTGTAAACCCTGCGGCGGCTATTGCACCAGCTCTTATAAACTCTCTTCTTTCCATATGATTAGTTATTAGTTTTAGATGTTTTTTGATTTTAATTGATGGTTATCCCAAACTCAAAAATTGTTTTGCTTTTAAATACTTCGCCTTCCCTTAAAACCGTGCCTGGAAAATGAGGCTGGTTAGGAGAATCGGGATATTGCTGCGTTTCGAGGCAAAAACCGCTCCGACGGTTGTATACCACACCATCTTTACCGATTGCGCCATCCAGGGCATTGCCCGGATACAGGTGAACTGCCGGTTCTGTTGTATAAACTGTAAGGACACGACCGCTTACCGGTTCTGTTGCCTGTGCCGCCAGCTTTAACTCGCCCGAGTTTTTTGTTTTAATTACCCAGCTGTGGTCGTACCCATCGCTTAAAATCAATTGCTCATCATCAGCATTAATATCTTTGCCAATAGCTTTGGCTATGTTAAAATCAAACGAAGTGCCTGCAACGGGCGCTAATTCGCCATGCGGAACCTGGCTTTTATTTACCGGCAAATAGGAGCTTAAAGGCATCATCAGCTCATGGTTAAGTATGCTGCCGCTTGCGTGCCCCGCCAGGTTAAAATAAGTATGTTGTGTTAAGTTGAGCAATGTAGTCTTATCTGTTTTTGCCAAAAAATCAACAATCAGCTGGTTTTGGTTATTTAAAGTATAGGTTACTTTTACCAACAGATTTCCGGGGAAGCCTTCTTCACCATCGGGACTCAGGTATTCCAATTCAACAGCAGGGCAACCATCATTTATAACCGGGGTCGATTTCCACACCTTTTTGTTGAATCCAACCGTGCCGCCGTGGTGATGGTAACCGCCAGGTTTAACAGTCAGCTGATGAAATTTTCCATCCAACTCAACCAGGCCGCCGGCAATCCGGTTTGCATAACGGCCAACTATCGAACCTATATAATGTTTGTCATCCACATAGCCCTGTAAATTGTCATATCCAAAGGCAATATCGGCAAAATTATTTTCCTTGTCGGGTGTGGCAATTGTTGTTATAGTTGCGCCAAAATTGGTGATATCAATCTTGATACCGCTTGCGTTTTGCAAACGGTACAGGTAAATATCCTGGCCATCTATGTTGCCCCAATGTTGTGAAACGGGTTTAATTTTATCCATATTTTAAGTTAACCGGCTGATTTCAATTGTTGAATTTAGGCATTATGACGCACGAAATATTATTTTTGACAACGCAAACGTTTGACTTATTTGTTTGGCGCAGCCCCGACGCATGACGGAATAAATTACACGCAAACGTTTGCTTTAATACAAGGGTTGGTAATATTAACCTTAAATTTACTCAATTTTAATCAAATACATTTGTCGATGCGATCAAAACCAGCTACCATTAAGGAAATTGCACAGCTGCTAAGTATTTCTGTATCAACTGTTTCCAGGGCGCTGCATGACCATCCAAGCATTGGGCTTACTACACGGCAGAAGGTGAAAAAATTAGCCGCCGAGCTTAATTATGAGCCTAACCAAACCGCAATTTTTTTGCAGCAGGGCCGTACGTTCACAATAGGGGTAATTTTGCCCGAACTTTCAGAATCTTTTTTTTCATCAGCCATAAGTGCGATAGAAGACAGCGCTTACAAAAGGAACTATACGGTTTTGCTGGCACAATCGCATGATGATGAGCTATTGGAAAAACAATTGGTCGAAAAAATGAAAAACCACCGGGTGGATGGGCTTTTGGTCTCGGTTAGTAAAAATACATCGTCTTACCAGCATTTTGAAAACCTAAAACAGTATGATATCCCTATCGTTTTCTTCGACCGTATCCCTGCCATGCAAAATATTCATTATGTAGCATGTAATATGGAAATAGGCACAATTGATGCGGTAAGTTACCTGCTAAAAAAAGGGCACCGTTCCATTGGGATGATAAATGGTCCGGCGACTTTGTTTGCTAGCGGAGAGCGAAAAGAAGGCTATATTAAAGCAATGATAAAAAACCGCCTGAAGTTTGATCCTTCGTTAATTGTGTCATGCGACCTGACAGAGGCCGGCACCCGGTCGGCATTGGATGAACTGCTGGCAAGTAAAAGGAAACCCACTGCAATTGTAACTTTTAACGACTATGTGGCGCTTTTTGCCATTAAGTATGCCACGAATTTGAAATTGAGAATAAACCAGGACCTTGAATTTGTTAGCTATGCTAATTTGCCGCTGATTAATTATATGGAAAGTATTCCGGCGGCCTCTGTTGAGCAATTTCCGTACCTGCAGGGCCAAAAAGCTGCTGATATATTGCTCGACCTGCTTGCGCAAAAGCACCAGGGGGTTACTGAGCAAACCGCCTATTACAAAATAATTATAGAATCGAAATTGGTTGAAAACCGTTGTACTGAAGATATTAAGGGTAAGTAAAAACGGACAAACGTTTGCGCATTGCATTAAGTTAGCTATTGATTAAATTTGAGCTTCACTAATACATATAATGGATAATATCCTTAGCTCCTTTGGCCTAAAGCCTAATAATTTTCAAGTAATGTCATTTGGTTCCGGGTTAATTAACCATACCTGGAAAATTTCGGGAACAAACCATCAATACATATTACAACGCATTAACAAAAATGTATTTAAGGCCCCGACGGATATTGCCAATAATTTAGTTGAATTAGAAAACTACCTGAAGCAAAAGGCGCCCGAATATCTTTTTGCAGCTCCCCTGCCAACTATAAACGGCCTGTACCTGGCCGAAGAGGGGGATAATTATTACCGGCTGTCGCCATTTATTAAAAATTCGCATACGGTTGATTTTATTGAACTGGACAAACAAGCGTATGAGGCGGCTAAACAATTTGGAAAATTTACACGGTTGCTAAAGGATTTTGACCTGGAGAAGTTAAAATACACGCTGGCAGATTTTCATAACCTTACGCTGCGGGTCGAACAATTTAAAACTGCTTTGGCTCACGCTAATGACGGCAGGTTAAAGAATGCCGCGGCCGAAATTTTGCAGATTGAGGCAAATATTGATATTGCCAGGGTGTATAAGCAATTGGTGGATGAAAAGAAAATACCGATGCGGGTTATTCACCACGATACCAAAATTAACAATATATTATTTGATGATAACAACTGCGGCCTGTGTGTAATAGACCTTGACACCGTAATGCCCGGTTATTTTATCAGCGATGTGGGCGATATGATGCGTACCTATCTTTCGCCTGCTAATGAAGAGGAGCGGGATTTAAATAAAGTTCAGATAAACGACGATTACTTTATTGCGGTATATAAAGGTTACATGGAAGAAATGGGAGGGACTTTAACCGCTGCGGAAAAGGAACTGTTCATTTATTCGGGCCGGTTCATGATTTATATGCAGGCCATCCGTTTTTTAACCGACTTTTTAAACGGGGATATCTATTATCATACCGAATATGCCGGGCATAACCTGGTGAGGACGCAAAACCAATTGATTTTGCTGAAGAGGTATTTTGAAGCGGAGAGTAGGTTTTATGGATATATTAGGGGGATAGGAGAAGGGATTGTTGGGGTGGGTTGAGATATATTTCTGCAACTACAGTAAACAATAAAAAAGCCCCCGGAAATTAATCCAAAGGCTTTATTTTATGCGTTATTGACTTTGTAGCCGCCAGATCTCTGTTTGTAAGCGGGTGCTAAAAAAATTATGACTTAATATTTTAACCAGATCTATTGCAACTTATCCAATATCGCTGTTTTACTACTATTTAAGCTATTCACCCCGCTCTTTAGCATTTCAAATACAACAATATCATTCTTGCCCTTCCGTAGCCATTCGGCTGGTAAATAAAGCGTTTGTTGCGGGCCTACCGACCAGTATCTGCCTAAATTATGGCCATTTACCCAAACCACTCCTTTACCCCAATATCTCATGTTCAAATAACTATCCGCTATTTTTGAAAGATAAAACTTACCCTTTCGCACTACGGGTGTGCTTACAGCTTTTTTATTACTGTAAACAATATTGTTTACCTTGTTAAACGGTAAACTGTACATTGCCCAATTATAAACTTCTTTGCCATTAAATAGCACACTTTCTGTTATGCCTTTCTTATTTTTAAGCAGATACGGGCCGAAATTTATCCGCCCCAAATTTTCAACCAGGATGTCTAACTTAACCCTGCCTGCCGGTAACGTAAGCTTAATGCTGTCTTGATTGTGCCTCCGATCAAGTATGCCTGCACGTTTTCCGTTTACCATTATAACTGCATAGTCGCGCAGCTCGTTAAGTTTAAGTATGCCGGTTTTGCCACCAGTGATAGTGGTTTGATACAGTACAAATCCATAATCCTGCTTCAAATCCTCAAAAGTTAAAGGTGTTTTGTTAAGGACAGGCTTTGGCAAATTTTCCAATATTCCGGCTGATTCATTTAGCTGAATATTATAGATGGCCATGTTTGGTTTTGCTGCGGGCACGGGTGGTAAGGTTTCCCCGGCTGGTAAATGCTTAGCTATAACCTGCCTGAAGAGCATAAATTTATGTGTGGGGTTCCCTGCTTCGTCCAAAGGCGCGTCATAATCATAACTGCTTATCTGTGGTTCGTAAGGATGTTTATCATCGTAATTAGCACCGTTCATAAATCCACGGGTTGTTCCGCCGTGAAACATGTACATGTTAATGGATATACCAGCTGCTAGCGCACTATCCAGCCTGCCGGTATACTTTTCGGCAGCTACGGTATGGTGCACAGTGCCCCACCAGTCGAACCAGGCAGGATACCATTCAGCAATATAAAAGGGGCCTTTGCCATCATGATTTTCACTGATCATCTTCTTCACCTTCGCAGGGTTATCGATAGCGTTGATAGCCGGCAGTAAACCAGGCAAATGGCCGTTTACTATTGCTTCGGGAGGGTCGCAGGTATATAATAATCCATCAAAGCCTGCTTCTTTAAAAAGGCGCTGATTAATTGCCAGGTATTCTTTATCGTTACCATACGAACCGTATTCGTTTTCAATTTGCACCATTAAAATATTTCCGCCATGATTAGCCTGTAACGGGGCCAATTGCCTGCCTATTTCTTTAATATAGGTTTCGTATTCTTTAAGGTATTTTTCTTCCTTACTGCGCACTACCAGTCTTTTTTCGTTTTGCAGCCAGTAGGGGTAGCCACCAAATTCCCATTCGGCACACACATAGGGGCTGGGTCTTAATATCACCCATAACCCTTCTTCCTTTGCTATCTTAACAAACTCGGCTACATTATTATTACCGGCAAAATCAAATTTACCCTTTTGTGGTTCATGCAAATTCCAGAATACGTATGTGCCTATAGTATTAAGGCCCATTGCCTTTGCCATCTTCATACGCGCACGCCAGGCTTCACGGGGCACGCGGGGATAGTGCATTTCGCCGGAAATCATCTGGAAAGGTTTACCATCAAGCATAAAAGACGAATCGCTTAAAGTAAAAGAATGCGTTACTTTTTGAGCTTTGAGACTAATATGCGCGAGCAGGATAAACGATAGCATTAGTGCTTTTTTAATGGTCATGTTAGTGGTGGTATATTTTATTAAGTGTTATTGAATGGTTAACTATACAGTTGTGGGTTTACGATATTTAAACCCCATAAATCGGGTACAGATACTGAACCCTGATTTTTTACAGATAAACTCATGGCCTAATCAATAGCCGCTGTTATGGTCGTTACCGATCGGGGTTGAATCGTTATCGTGTCGTTATTAGCTGTGCCTGCCTGGAGATTCGCTGATGCTGACGTTGTAAATACCTTAATTTTAGCGATTTTAACGCTGCCTGCAATTATATTGAGCGGCACATTTGTGGGGTTATTATTAACAACCACAACTATAAGCTGATGGCCTTTTTTAAAGGCAGAAATTAATAGCGGGGTTTTTAATTGCTGGTCGCCGTTTACTTGGGCATCAACCCTAACTGCGCCGGGCCTGATGAACCTGCTGTAATTACCCATGGCCCAAAGCATTTTACTGGCATAATAATTACCGTCTGTTTTGTTATTATCCACATAAACAAGTCCGTCTTTGTAATCGTATCGCGAAATAGCTGTCCACCATTGCCACGCTGAAGCATTAGCAGCGCTAAGATCTGTATGAATTACCCTGGCAAGGTACAATGCAGCATCAATGCCCAGGTCACGTTTGCTGCCGTTAATTTCGCCCGCATTATCACCAAGTATGCAATATTCCGACTGCCAGAACGATAATCCGGGATATTTATTCAATTTATCGGAAAGCGACCGGCGTAAATTCTTAGCTGTTGAATCCGGCGAAGTGGTAAAATAACTATGCCCAATAATGGTTTTCTCCAGGTGTTTTAAATCCCCGATAAAATTAACCGATCCTTGTTTAAAAAAGTCGTCAACCTGGTTGCCTTTACCAGGCTTATCTGCCGCCTTCAACAGGTAAGCCAGGCTGCCGGCTTCGGCCACGACAACTTTTGACGGTACATGGTTTTTGTTAAAGCTGATATCAATCGCCCTTGTTAGGCCTGCAATTTCGGCATTGGTGTATGGGCAGCCTTCCTGGCCGCCGTCGCTCCAGTCCCATTGAGGTTCGTTTACGGGGCTTATATAATCCAGGCTGATACCCGTTGTTTTTTTGATTCCTTTTTCAACTGCCGATAGGTAATCAGCAAAGGCGCTGTACTTATCGGCGGCAATGTTTGATTTACCCGCAGTGGCAAAGGCTTTACCATTAATGGTGAAGTTTACGGGCGGGCTATTTACAAAGCCCAGGAATTGATTGACGCCACGCTTTTTTGCAGCCGACAAAAACCACATTTGCCCGGCCTGGCTTTGCCAGTTATAAGTGCCATCGATATTTAAAAATGATTCGGCCCGCCGCCACTCGTCCCTGATGCCGCTTTTTTCGGCCTGTGCCGTACTGCCGGCACCTATGTTGAACCGCCACAACGATAACGCAATGCCCCGGGGTGAGCCATCTGCAAGCGTGTCATTACTAAATAAGAGATCGGCTATTTTTTCCTTCTTTTCGCTGGGCCATTTTCCAATAAATTGACATGCCCACGCATCCGATGCGCCAAAATTATCAATGCGCTGGTAAGTTTTTGCCAGGTTGATATTTACCGAAACGGCGCTTTGCTGTCCTTTTACTAAAATAGAATGTTGCATTAACAGTGCTAATGCAGGTATAATTTTTTTTATAGTAGTAGTTGGTATCATTTTAAAAAATAAGTTCAATTACCACGCGTTTTGCCGGGGTAATTGAACTGTAATTTATTTATTGCTGTACAATTTGCCATTGTTGATTAGTTGCACCGCTCCAGGGATATTGTATAATAAGAGCGCCGTTGGTTGTTGATGCTCCTGTTACATCAAGCGCCATGCCGCTGTTGCGGTTAATTGCCTTGTAAACGCCGCTGGATACTGATGTAAGCTGCCATTGCTGGTTGTTACCGCCATTCCACGGCCATTGAATAATACCGGCGCCACTGGCTTTAGATGCACTGTTAACGTCAAGTGCATCACTGCTGTTACGGTTAATTACCTTAAAATAGCCGCCGCCATTATCGGTAATTATCCATTGCTGGTTGTTACCGCCATTTTGGGGCCACTGTATAATACCGGCACCATTTGCTGTTGACGCGCCGTTAACATCCAGCGCCTGGCCGCTGTTGGCATTCAGCAAACGGTAATAAGCGGCGGGGTAAAATGTATCTGTTCCACCTGCACCTACGCCCCAGGCATATTTAACACGGCTTACTCCTGTAACGTTAGTGGTTCCCACGGTAAGGCTTGTTCCGGTTCCATTTATTTGTTGAATAGCATAACTGTCGCCGGTCCGTATGCCCGGCCAGTAAACGGCACCCATGCCAAAGGCACGCACCTGGTTGGTTAAGCCTTGCAGGTAGGCAATTTCCTGATCGCCGCCAATTGGGCCTGTATAACTTTTACCGCCGGTCATGGGCACGCCAAATTCGGTGAGCACCGCACGGCTGCTGTACGCGCCTATGTTACCCTTTAAACGGTTTTCCCATTGTAAGGCAGTAGTGTTAGTGCCGTTGCTAAAAAATGTGTAATCGTGTATGGATAAAAGACAACCCGAAAAACGGCTATCTGCACCTACACCCGTAATATCCTGCGAATAGGAGGTACCGCTGATAAGTATCCGGCCTTGCGGTACGGATGGGTAGTTACTTAGCCATTGGGCGCAAATAGTGGTCCAATCGGTTAAAGAATAACCATGCGGTTCGTTAAAAATTTCGAAATATACATGCGGGCTGCTGCCATATTTAGTTACAATGGTTTGCCACATCGACCAGAATTGGGTGGTATTGTCAATTTTACCATCTTCAGACGATTTGGCTTCCCAGTAACCCAATATCACATTCATGCCCTTGCTTACGGCTTTATCGATAATCCCTGTGTAAGAGCCCCACCAGGCTTGTGATACCGTTGAATAATTAACGGGCAGCCTTACTGTATTAGCCCCTGTATTGGTTTGGATACCGGACAATACTGCATCGGCCTTTGCCGATACGGTAGCGTAGCTATCTGATGACGTTAATCCGCTTAAAACTAAAATTCCATCACTGAAATTATCGCCGTCTGCAGCCCAGTTCACCCCTTTCAGCGCGCTTGCCTGGGTTGAGTCGAGCGTAATCGGTTTAGCGGGTATTTCTGTAGTTGTTGCGGGTGCTTTAGTTCCGGTAGCGCTTTCTTTTTTGCAGCCTGCCATCAATAAAATCGCCGCCGGTAAGAAAAATATTTTTTTCATAGTTGGGGGTATGAACAACGCCATAAAAACAGAAGGGAGCGGGGGGCTCCCTTCTGTCGGTTATTTTTTAGTATCCTGCGTTTTGCTGCAGTTGGCCGCCTGATGCCTGTATTTCAGACCGCGGTATAGGTAACCAATAATGCTTGGTTGCGAAAGAACGCCCGTCGAGCGCAACTTTCGATGTGTAAACAAGCTTGCCGCTGCCATCTTTGGTGATGATTACACCGCCGGCAGGTTTATTTTCGGTCACATCAGCTATCTTCCACCTGCGCACATCATAAAAGCGATGCTCTTCAAAAGCAAGTTCAACCCGGCGCTCGTAACGTACTGCATCGCGCATTTGCGATTGGGAAAGGCCTGCAGCCAGTGGCGGCATATTAACACCCGGCCTTGCACGTATCATGTTGATTGCCTGCCTGGCCGACATTGTTGCACCAGCCGGGGTAACATCAGTACCGTAAGCTTCGTTGGCAGCTTCGGCAAAATTCAACAGGACTTCGGCGTAACGGAAATAGATCCATGGATGAAATCCGGCGTTGCCCCATGGATTTTGAAGCGGGTACGAATCATCCATGTACTTTCTGAGGTAATAGCCGGTTTTTGTGGTGTTCCAGTTGTCGGGTCCGTCTTTACTGTCCTTACCACCGGGAACAAATGCTTCAATAGTTTGGCCCCTGTAGCTCGATCCGTTATGCAATACGGTCGCATCAAACCTCGGGTCGCGGTGCTCGTAGGGCTTGGCAGGATCGTAACCTGATGTTGGATCGGTAATTGCTTTACCATTATCCATCTCATAGTCATCAACTAAGTTCTGCAGTGGCGTGTTACCAGCCCAGCCGCCGTAACCATTGGGCCCATTGGCAATCTCCATATGGGTATGGTTTGCATTTTTGGTATACAGGCGCTCAAAAATGGTTTCATTTGTTTCGTTGTTTAAAAACAGGTTATCATAACCGCCGGCGTATATGCCATATTTGTTTAGGCTTATAACTGCCTGCGCTGCCGTAGCCGCATCAGCCCATGAGCCTGCATTATACAGCGGGCTTGCTGCGTATAGTGACAGCCTTGACTTAAGCGCCAACGCTGCGCCTTTTGTGGCGCGACCAAGCAACCAGGTGCCACTGTTATCCAATGGCAATTTAGCGGCTGCATCATCCAATTGGGCAATAGCATAATCAATGCTTTCTTTTATGCTTGCCCTTTTGAATAGCGATGGGTCCTGTAAATTGTCGCTCAGGCTTGTCACCTTATCGCCCATCAGCACTATGCCGCCATAATTACGGATAAGGTCCTGGTAACGGAATGCGCGTATAAATTTCAGTTCGCCCTCAATATGCATTTTGTGCCCGGCGCTTAAAGGCAGGTTTGGCAGAATGCTTAATGCATAATTACATTCCCTTATGCTACGGTAGCTGCGCCCCCAAAGTACGCCGGCGCCGCCCAGATTTTCCGGAGCCAGCTGCCCGCGCTGGATTAGCCAGGTAGCATCATCATTGTTATAAATAGACTCATCTGTAAGCGAGCTCCACATGCTGTATTCAAAACCACGGCCAAAACCCGGGTTTGATCCATCGCCTTCTTTATCCTGTAATTTTGCACCAATGTACCGGTTGGTTACATAGGCCTCGAAAATTGCCGTGTCTGACTGGATGGCCGATGTTGCAATCCTGTCTGTAGGCTGTACATCTAAAAGATTTTTTTTACATGCTGTAATACTCAGCATACCGCACATCATTACAAACAGCGGGGTTTTATATTGTAGTTTCATAATCATCTGCTAATTAAAATTTCACGTTAACACCTAAGTTAATAATTTTTTGCTGAGGGTAAAACTGGCCGCTGCCACTGGTTCCTTCAGGATCGTAATCCTTCACTTTGGTTATAGTGAACAGGTTAAACGCGCTTGCGTATACCCGTACTCCGCCCAATTTAAGTTTTGAAAGGAAAGGTGCATTAAAGTTATAACCTAACTGAATATTTTTCATCCTGAAAAACGAGGCATCGTTAAGCCAGAATGTGCTGTTATACAAGCCGCCGCTTATGGCATTTGATGCACGGTCGGTTACCCTTGGGTAGCTTCCGTTTGGATTAGCTGCGCTAAACCTGTTATCGGCCCAACTGCTGTAATAGTTACCAATACTGCCTGATTCTGGTAAAACGTATTGGCTAACCTGTGCCTGACCCGAAAATAGAACCGAAAGGTCGAAATTGCTGTAAGCCGCGTTAAGTGTAAAGCCATACATAATTTGCGGAATATTGCCGTATTTGGTACGGGTTTGGTCATCGGCAGTTATTTTGCCGTCGCCGTTATAATCCTGGTATATTAAATCACCAACTTTAGCACCGGTAACATGCGGGTGGCTATCAAGGTCAGCCTGGGTACGGAAAATTCCGGTGCTGTTATAAAGCAGGTAGCTATTTAACGCCTGGCCTGTTTGGCGCTGGTAGGCTAAAGTTCCACTGGCCTCGTCAATAAATATAACTTTGCTTTTAGCGTAAGTAATGTTGCCGCTTATGCCCCAGCTAAACTTGTTATTAGAGTGGCTATAGCCTAACGTTGCTTCAAAACCCTGGCTATTCACTTTACCTATGTTTTCAGAAGGTACCAAAGGGTCTGAACCGTATGGGTTTACAATACCCGATGAACCTGGCAATGATGCATTCCTGGCCGCAAGGATATTAGACCTTTGTTGTTTGAAATAAATGGCTTCCACGGTAAAATCCTTCAGGAATGTAGCGTTGATACCGATATCCAATTTTTTGGCAGTTTCCCAGGTAATATTGGGGTTAGCCAGTTTAGCCAGGTTAACGTTTGGCTGGATTGTATTTGACCCGCTGCCCGGTGAACTTGCCACAAAGCCATTGTTAACCAATACGTAGTTATCAAAATACTGGAAACCGTTTACGTTATCGTTACCCAATGAACCGTATGATGCCCTAAGCTTTAAATCATCAAAAAAGCTAACGCTTTTAAACCAGTCTTCCTTGGTTATCCTCCAGCCTACTGAAGCTGACGGGAAGTAACCCCATTGCTTACTGCTTGGGAAGATGGAACTGGCATCGGCACGTAACTGGCCTTCAAATAAATACTTTTCGTCATAGGTATAAGCCAAACGGCTGATTACACTGCGGCGGTTATAATTTGAGCTATAGCCCGAGTTAAGGTAATCCGTTGCTGCGCTGCCACCCTGCGAAAGCTCAGGCAACTGCGACGATAAGTAGTTGTAACGTGTAGCATCAAAGTACTCGAGGTGATTTTCGCTTTGCTCGTAGCCAACAAACGCATTGATGTCATGCAAACCGTACCTGTGTGCAAAATTCAGCTTAATGTTTGATGTGATTAGCGATTGATTGTTTTGTGATTCAAAAAGCATTGGGTTGTTGTTATTACCCCCAACTACAACTTTGTTATAGTTTTTTGATGTGGGATCGTAGCTATACAAAATGTAAGGCTTGCTGAAGCTTTTATCAAACGCGTCAGATCTGTCAACAGAAAAGAATCCGTCGAGCGACAAGCCATCGATACCCGGGATGGCGTAGCTACCTTTCAAAATACCGTTAAAAACCTGGGTCGGGTTTCTATTTGTGCCGCCGATATCAGTTACCTGTACAGCGGGGTTATTGTTTTCGATACCTGTAGTAGGGAGGCCATTTGGATAATAAGCGCCAACAATTGGTTTGCCCCTGTAAACTGAACGGAAGATGCCGCCCGCGCCAACTTGAGGGAATAACCGGTCTTCTTCGCGACCGGAAAGTGATAAACCTACTTTCAGGCGTTTGGTAACATTTGCATCAATATTTGAGCGAAAGTTATACTGGTGATACTTGGTAACGCCGTTTTTATATAAACCATCCTGGTAAATGGTACCAAGCGATACAAAGTATTTCACGTCCTCGCCGCCACCGGTTACCGAAAGGCTTTGCTGACTTTGCAGCGCAGTGCCTTTAAGGGTTTGTTTTTCCCAATCGGTATTTGGGTAGTTAAGCGGGTCCGACCCATCTTTAAATTTTTGGATCTGATCGGCGCTGTAAGCCTGGTTTGAACCACCGCCCGGGTTTGAGTCCAGGTTGATCTCGTTCATTATCTGGGCGTATGTTGCTGCGTCGGCCATTTTAGGCAGCCTTGTAGGCGAGCTGAAACCCTCGTTATAGCTGTAATTAATGGTTGGCTTACCGGTTTTGCCTCTTTTGGTTGTTATCAGGATAACGCCGTTTGCCGCCCTATTACCATATATGGCTGCCGAGGCGTCTTTCAACACCGACAGGCTTTCGATATCATTCGGGTCAAGCCTCTCCAGGCCGCCAATCTGGCCGGGTACACCGTCAACCACTATCAGCACGTTGTTGCTTCCTGTAGTTGCAAGCCCGCGAATAGTGATGTTTGATCCATCATAACCAGGTTCGCCACTGCGGTTGTTTATGATAACACCCGAAAATCTGCCTGCCAGCGCATTGGACAAGTTGGGCTGCGGGCTTTTTACCAATTCAGCACCCTTCACCTGTGAAATTGAACCGGTAAGGGTGGCTTTCCTTTGGGTACCGTAACCTACAACTACCACTTCGTTTAATGATCTTGCATCGGGTAGCAGCTGAACATTTATTGTAGCCTGGTCGTTTACAACTATTTCCTGGGTTAAATAACCAACATACCTGAAAACAAGTGTTGATGCGTTTGGCACGTTCAATGTAAAACCACCGTTTACATCAGTAACAATACCTGTGGTTGTGCCTTTTACCGAAACACTAACGCCGGGTAGCGCCAGTCCTTTTTCGTCTGTCACCTTTCCGCTTACCTTTACGTCTGCCTTTTGTGCGGAGACCGTAGTTTTAACAGATGCCAGCGAGGGTTGCGCAGTGGCTACCCAACCAGCAATAAGTATACCGGTAAGGAGGCACAAGCGGCCGGGGAATTTTTTCCTGTGAGGGGAACTTGCAATTTGTAATGTTGATTTCATATAATTTATTAGTTGGTTTAAATTTCACCGCATAGCAGGCAAAGAGCCGTTCACTGGCTGATAAAGTAAAAATTAAGTTTTACGCTACCTGCAATGTTGTTGACGTTTGACCGTGGTCGGTTTTAATTGGTTAATTGATAGGCTAAATTGCGGGGTTTTAAAGAAACTTGTTAGGGGCAAACTCTGCAATTGAAAGGGGGGAATTAAGCAAAAATGCCCAAAAAAGTGATTTTTTGGGCATTTTTTAATATTGGGGGATTTTTACCGTCAAAGTAACATTTAAAACTAGGTTCGCTTTGCCGAAACTTTGGCTAAAACCCGATTCCCTACTTTGTCGCCTTGCTTTAACCCGTTGGTAATTGCGTCCATAAAATGTATCCCCCCAAAAAAACGCGAGATCGCGGCCTCGTCAGCAGCTTGTTTAAATGACTTGAAATGCCTTGCAGGGATGCCAAAGCCCGCTTCGACATTATCTGTATAAGCGAAGTCATCGCCGAAATAATGAGTTAGGATAACTGCCGAGGTGGCCGAAACCACGGAGTGCCCGCTGATATATTCAGGGAACGGCGGGGTTTGCAAAAGCGGCTTCCAATTTGGGTCGAGATACTTACGTATGGCTGTTTCGGGGCGGATGCGGTTGGTGCGGTATTTATCTTCCCAGCAGCAAATAAACGCATCCATCAACCCTATGGCTTCTACAGTATTTATTTGCAGCGTTTTTGAGAAATTCATATTCGCTTTTTTGCAGGCTATATTGGTAATGCCCATCCAATGCGCCCCCGGCGATATTTTTTTTAAACCAACCATCATGTGCCCCGTATTTTGCACTGCAAAGGGGTTGCAGTCCCAAAAGTTGGCGGTATTTATTTCCGCCTGCGTCAGTCCGCTGCCGCTTTTTTTATAACTTAATAATAAGTACTTATAAAAAGGCGAGTTTTTATCTGTTGAGAATGGGATAGGGGCATCGGGCACAAATTGCGCAGCCGAATCGAGCGTAAATGGCCGGACTGTATTAAAGTATGGCTCAACCGGGGGCATATAATTTGGCGGCGTGGGTTCCCAGCTCCCCGATGTTTCGGCCGGGGTATACTTCCGGTAATTGCTTGTCTTGTTGTAGCCGTCGGCTTTAGCGTAAGCAAGTATACTTTTACTGATAATTTGGGCGTAGTGTTGCGAACTGTCAATTATTGCATCGTCAAAACCAAGTGTTTTGCACGAGTCGATAAAGTTTTGCTCGTTCTTCAGCATTAATGTACTTCCCGAAGGCAACAGCTTTCCGGCAGTTTTATACATTGCCAGTACGGCGCTTAACTGGTAGTTATACCCGCTTAGTTGTTTTGGCTTACTTAGTGCCGGGTACTTATTTAACACGCCATGCATACTGCGGGCACTAGTATCATTTTGTGATATCACCTCGTAGCCCGACAGGCAGGTATAAGCAAAAAACCGGGATGCCAATGGCGGATTGGTAACATCATGTATCATTACCGAGGTCATCTGTTGAGTTACCTTGCTAATATCGGCATTGCTGAGCGCTATGTTTTTTTTGTGATTGCGGCAACTATATGTAAAAGCACATAGCACTACTATAATGGGAGTAAAATATAATTTCTTCATTTTTTTTATTGCGATTTGTAAGCTGACACCCCGTTTCCGTTCAAGCCAAATAATAAGGACTCATTAATCTTTAATACGCTCCTCACATCGCCAGTTAGCTTAAAGCCTGATTGTTGCTGGTCCACATAAGTGAAGTTGCCCTTGCCATCTCCTTTTAAAAGCATCCCGTAGTTTGCATCGTATTTTCCAAAATGGATACGGGCATGGTTTATATTTCCGCAAAGTAACAAGTCGATATTGCCATCGTGGTTATAATCTAAGCTTGTGATGGTAAATACAGGTGAATATTGAACCTGTATCGGTAAATTTATTTGCTGGTATTTGCCCTGCTTATTGCTGATAAAACAAGCGGTTGAAAGAAAATTGGCCGAAAGAACCTTCGCGCCCTGCATTTCGGCGGGGGTGAATACCTGGTTTATCGTCGCGTCAGCGTAGCTTTTATAATCAGGGAAACGCGGGCGCATCATACTGATTTGGTCGAGCAATTCGTCGCGGGTTACGGCGGGGTAGCTTTTATGCTGAATATAAAAGCATAAAATCGGGTCGACCGAACCATTGTCATCAAAATCTTTATAATACATTTCGGCAGGTTCCTTATCCGATGCTTTGCATTGCGAGTTCAGGCCCAGGTTACCGGCAATAATATCGGGATGGCCATCATGGTTAATATCGCTCACCTGGAGGCAGTTCCACCAGCCGGCATATTTTTTATCAAAATATTTGGCGGTTGCGTCAACCAGTTTTCCGTTACTATTTTCAAAAACGGTTATGGGCATCCATTCGCCTACAACCACCAGGTCGGGTTTTTTATCGCCGTTCATATCCACCCAGGCCGCATCGGTTACCATGCCTATGTTTTTCAGCGCCGGGTTATAAGCCGCTGTTTTATCTGTAAAATTTCCTTTGCCGTCGTTTATCAAAATATAACTTTCGGGCGTCTCGGGGTAACGTCCGGGCACCATGCGCCCGCCTGCAAACAGGTCGGGATAACCGTCGCCATTAATATCGGCTACTTTTATGCAACTCTTACTGCTCAACATCGACGGTAGC
Source organism: Mucilaginibacter sp. (assembly GCA_040003105.1). Lineage (GTDB taxonomy): Bacteria > Bacteroidota > Bacteroidia > Sphingobacteriales > Sphingobacteriaceae > Mucilaginibacter. The sequence continues at coordinate 20,348 of JBDUDE010000131.1, forward strand.
GCATCTTTCGAGCGGGTAAAATTTCCTTTGCCGTCGTTTATATAAAGCCTGTCCTGCAGTAACGGGTCGTTTTGCAAATAATCGCCGTAGCCACCCGAACATACATATAAGTCGGGCTTGCCGTCGCCATTGGCGTCGAATATAACGGCGGCCGCATCTGTACTTTTTTTATCTGCATCAAGGGCCGGCTCACTTTTTAATGTAAAGCCGCCGTTTTTTTGCTGAATGTACAAGCTACCTGCTTTGCCGTTTTCTCCGCCAATAAAAATATCTTCCAGCCCGTCGCCATTTACATCCCCGCTTATCATACACGGACCGGAGAAAGAAAGCGGGTTAACCAACAGCGGTTGGCGTTTAAAATCATTAGTGGCGGCCGGTGTGCTCGTGTAATTTAACGGCGATTTTACTTCTGCAAATAAAGGCTTCGCTATTTCCGGCTTTTTATATTCTATCGCCGCGTCCTTTTCATCAAGGGTAATCTGCCTGTCGCCTTTTACCTGTTGCAGTAACTGGGTTTTTCCGCGCTGCCATATTACCCGCAACGAATCTATTTGCTTATCGGCCCCAAGGCCAAAATGCAATACCGGCGATACGCTGGATTGATAGCCACGCGTAGGCATCTGTTCAACGTATTGCTTCTTGCCGCCTTTGTAAATAATAACCTTTGCACCTATTCCCTGCGTGTTTTTATCGGCCCCTTTTAAATTTATAGCCAGGTAATGATTTTTGTTAAGCGAGGTTGCCTGGTTTTGATAGATGAAGGCAGGTTTGTTAACGTTATTAACCACCAGGTCCAGGTTGCCGTCGTTATCTAAATCGGCATAGGCTGCGCCGTTGCTGTTTGATGGCTGGCTAATGCCCCATTCAGCACTAGTATTACTGAAAGTAAGGTTACCGTTGTTTTTAAATAAATAGCTCTTAACTTCCGACGATGGAATTTGATTCACAAGGTTTAAAAGGTCCTGCCGCATTACCCTTCTATCCTTTAAATTATCGCCCATAAATTTCAGGAAATCCAGATTGGTATAATCGCGGGTATACCCATTGGTCACAAACAGGTCCTTCCAACCGTCATTGTCATAATCTGCAAACAGTGGCGCCCAACTCCAGTCGGTGTTTGAAATACCCGATACCTGGCCAATTTCGCTAAAAGTATTATCACCGTTATTTACGTGCAGCATATTGCGCATATACTGGTAATAAAATTCAGACCGTAAATTCAGGTTAAATGATTCGTAGTTATCGGCGCCAAACAATAATTTCTGGCGTTTATTGTCTTCAGGCAACATATCCAGCGTATAAATATCCGGGGTCAGGTCGTTGTTGATATCGGCGATATCGTTTCCCATCGAGTATAGCGACGTATGCCCTATTTGCTGATGCAGCTTATCAGTAAACGTTCCATTGCCATTATTTATATAAAGCCTATCGGGCACGTTATAATCGTTGGAGATATAAATATCCGGAAGGCCATCATTATTAATATCGGCAATACCCGCGGCCAGGCCATAGGATAATGGTGTATTTACTATTCCCGATTTTGAGGTAACATCTGTAAAATGCCCGTTATCGTTTTTCAATAATCGGACCCCTGCCTCACCATCGCGTTTACTCATCAGTTCTTTTACCGAAATTTCGTCGAGGTTGCTGATGCGTTTTGGATTATGGTTAACCAAAAGCAGGTCCAGATCGCCATCCCTGTCGTAGTCAAAAAAATAGGCCTGTGTGCTTGATGAAGGAAAATTAAGGCCATAATCGGCGGCCATTTCTTTAAATTGAGGAACGCCGCTGCCGTCGTTTCCCTGGTTTACAAACAGTTGGTTTACTCTTTTTTCGGGCCTTATTTTCCCCGAGTAACATACATATATGTCCAGCTTACCATCGCCGTTAATATCAACCATTGTTACCCCGGTTTTCCAGGGGCCAGGCCGACCGGCAACACCGGCTTCGGCTGTAATGTCTTTAAACCGCATGCTTCCCTGGTTCAGGTAAAGCACATTATCGGTCATGTTCCCGGTAAAGTAAATATCCTGCAGACCATCGCCATTCACATCGCCCACGGCTACGCCTCCTCCATTGTAAAAATATTCGTAAATCAGCACATTAGTATTCAGCCCTTCCGTTAACGTGTTGCTAAAGTTGATATTGGTTTGTTCGGCCGGCAACAACTTAAACAGGGTATTTGTAGCAGTGCCGCTTGTTGAAGTGTTTGGATTACAGCCGCAAAGCCCCGAAAAAGATAATACGCCAATGATGCGGCAAAACCATAAAAACGACACGGCCTTTTTTGAACTCATATTGTTATCCAACATTAATATTAAAATTTAAAATGTAATAGGGCATAAAACAGGTATTACGCAATTCCCCGAATTTGTATTGTTGTGAGACACTAAGCGGTTTTAACTGGTTATTTAACAAGCTAATTTGGTAAATAATTAAAATATAAATAAGGGGTAAACTCGGCAATAAAGCGGGGCAAATTAAGCTTAAGAAGTTAAATCTGCACCGGCGCTGCTGCTGTTACACCTGGCTGCTTTTATTCTTTTTCAATACATCGCGACTTATAGATTGGCTTTTATGGAAAGGGGTGCGGAATTTCTTAATATATTCCGACGGATTTACCCCAAACAATTTTGCAAACTGCTCACGGAAATGCTTTGGGTCATGAAATCCCACCTGGTAAGCCGTTTCAGACACAGTGTTGTCGGTAGTTAAGAATATTTCTGCAGCTTTTCTTAAGCGGATAAAACGAATAAAACTGTTTAATGACTGGCCAGAAATTGATTTTATCCTCCTGTAAACGTTCGAATGGCTCATGCCAATCTCGCCAGCCAACGTTTTGATATTAAAATCCGGGTCGTTTAAATGACGCTCAACAACGTCGATACATTTTTGCAGAAAATCCTTGTACTCCTGTGATATTTTAAGGTTATTGGGTTTAAGGGTTATCTCGTTGAAAAAATATCGCTGAAGATTGTTCCTTGTTTTCAATAACCCCTTTACCCGGGCAACCAGCATTTCCTTTTCAAACGGCTTACTAATGTAATCATCTGCGCCGCCTTCAACGCCCTTTAGTTTTAGTTCGGGTGCGGTGATCGCTGTAAGCAATATAACCGGTATATGATTAAACTCCGGGTCTTCCTTTATAATCGTGCATAGCTCAATTCCGCTCATGCCGGGCATCATAACATCACTGATAACTATGTCCGGCATCAACTCTTTCACCATCTTCAATCCCGATTCGCCACTATCAGCTTCGTATACCAGGTAATCATCAACAAAAACCGCCCGTATATACGCGCTTATTTCTTTATTATCCTCAATAATCAACATTGATTTAAGCTCTTCGGTAATTTCTGCTGAAACCGGTTTATTCTTTTCTGCAATGGCAGGTCTCTCGCCACCTTCTTCCTCAATCAATTCGTCGAAGAATACTGACCTTTCAGCCGGAATTTCCGCAATAACCGCCGATTCAAAGTGATCTTTTCCTTTCAATAATCGTAAATTAAAGATGGTGCCCTTTCCTGCTTCGCTTTCATAAGCTATTGTGCCGCTATGCTGCTCAACATAATTTTTAACCAGGAACAAACCTATCCCCAAACCGCCCTTTGACAGGGTGCTATGCTGATATTCCTGGTAGTATTTATTATAAAGCTTATCACCCGCTGTTTGCGCTATTCCGCACCCGGTATCCTCAACCTGTATGTTCACTTGATTTTCGGATTGGTCTACGCGCATAATAATTTCGCCGCCCGCATCGGTAAACTTAATGGCGTTTGATAACAAATTGAACAATACGATCTCGATCTTTTCACGGTCGGCTATTATTTCAATCGTATCTTCCGCACAAAAATATTCAAAGCGCAACATTTTCGTTTTTGCCTGGTGTGTAAAGCACAAAAATACTTCCCTGCTTAGTTCTGCAATGTTAATATGGGCCAGTTTTAACTCGTCTGCGTCTGCATCAGCCTTCCTGAACAGCAGCAGTTGATCAACCAGGCTCAGCAAACGTTTGGCATTACGGTTAACGGTGTTGAGCTTTTGCTGATCGAGGTCATTCCCCCCTTTATATAAAATTTCTTTCAGCGGATTAATAATCAGCGTTAATGGCGTTCTGAACTCGTGCGAAATATTGGTAAAGAAGGAGAGTTTTTTCTCATGCAGCTCTTTCTCTTTTTCAGTTTCGATATGGGCAAGCTTAACTTCATACTTGAGTTTTGCCTGCCTGTTGTTGTAGTAGATATAGCCGTAAACAGCGGCAGAAAACAGGGACACATACACCATGTATGCCCACCATTTTAAATACCACGGCGGCGTGATGATAATTACCAGCGATTTTCCCGCTTCATTCCAAACGCCATCATTATTGGATGCCTTAACCCGGAAAATGTATTTTCCGGGGCTTAAATTTGTATAGGTTGCCTTTCGCTGGCTGCCAACAAAATTCCACCTCGAATCGAAGTTTTCGAGCTTATAGGCATAATTGTTTTTTTCGGTATGCGTATAGTTAAGTGCCACGAATTCGATTGAAAATACACTCTGGTTATATTTTAAAACTACTTCTTTGGCATTTTGAATGGCTCCTTTTAACGGACTGTCATTTCCGGGGACCACCGTTTTATTAAATATTTGAAAATCGGAAAAGAACACCGGCGGCGCAGTTTTATTGAAATTAAGTGCAAGGGGATCGAATGATACCAATCCCTTATTTCCGCCCAGCAACAGCTGATGTTCATTTACTTTATAAATCACCGAGTTGGAAAATACGCCGTCCCCATCGTCAAAGTTGGTCACTTTTAATGATTGCGGATTAAAGCAGGATATACCTGTTTCGGTTAAAATCCACAAATTACCTTTTGTATCCTCCACCATTTGTTTAAAAACATTGCTTGCGAACCCGTCTTTTTTTGAAAATACACGGAAGGAATTTGTTTTTCTATCATATTTATTCAGCCCGTCCTGCGTACATATCCAGATGTTGTTATTTGAATCGAGGAATATATGATGTATATCGTTATTGCTGATACTTCCGGTCTTCTTGTCGTTAACCAGGTAGTTATAAAATCGTTGCGACGATTGTACAAACCTGTTTAGGCCGCCGCCCTCCGTGCCTATCCAAACGTTATCGCTGCCATCCTTCAACAGGCAATACAAATGATTGCTGCTTAGTGAATAAGGTTTGTCTTTTTGATTATAGTAATGGGTAAAAGTATTTGTTTTACTATGAAAAATCTTAAGTCCCGCATCCGTTGCAAGCCAATATTCTCCCGGGTTTACTTCGGCAATATCCCTGAAAACATCTTCGTTAAAAAAGCTGCCTAAACTGGAATGATGGGAGTGGTGGATAAATGCACCGGTTTTGTCGTCATATTCGTCAAATCCAAATTCGGTGAGGGCCCATAATTTCCCCCGGGTATCCTGATATAACTTGTTAATGGCATTAGTTGGCAGGCTGTGCGGATCGTTTGAATGCAGAAGCGTTTTGGATGCCTTTGTATCCAAATCAATAATGGTAAGCCCGTTATTTGTAGCCACCCAGGCCGCATTGTCTTTAACCACCATGCTTTTAAGTATCCGTTTTTCGTTTAAAAACGGGTAAAACGCGAATTTGTATTGTTGTTTATCCAGCTTGGTTAAACCCTCCATCGAACATAGCCAGATGATGCCATTATTGTCCTGCAATAGTCCGGCCTGTTGAAAGCTTTTCAGGTCATTGATTCGCTGCCAGGTGTTAGTTAACGAACTAAACCAGTAAAAGCCCTCGGTTCCCGCTAAAACCATTAAATGACGGCCTAAATTCAAAATCCTGTAAACTCCCTGGTTTTCATTAGCCGGAGAAGGATAAGCGGTGAACTTCGTGGTTTTGGTGTCGAACTTAAACAGCCCTTTCCAATAAGTTCCCACCCAAATGTTTTCATCCTCATCCAGGCAAATACTCCAGGCATCATTCGGGTTTTTGTCATTAGCTTTTTGAGCCTGTGGAAAATTTACAAACTTTTTAGTCTGTTTGTTGAACCTGTTTAAGCCGCCGCTCCAGTTGCCCAGCCAAAGGTTATTTTTATGATCCTCAACAATTGCATTTACCGATTTTCCTTTTATTGCATTTTTATCTGAGGGGTTGGGTTGAAAAATTTCAAAATTTTTGGTTTTTTCAATAAAGCGGTCAAATCCATCATCGGTGCCTACCCAAATATTATTTTCACTATCGGCAAGTAGCGCCCATATTTTGTTATTGCTGAGCGATGCTGGTATTCTGTCCTGATGGGTAAACCTTTTAAACTCTTCTTTAAGCGGATCGAGCAAGTTTAAGCCGTCAAGCGTGCCTACCCAAATTCGTCCGCTTTTATCCTCTATAAGGGCATTGATATAGTTGTTGGTTAAACTGGTGCTATCGCCCGGGATATTGACAAATGTTTTAAAATTATAACCGTCAAACCTGCAAAGGCCGTTTTGAGTGCCAACCCAAAGAAACCCATTTTTGTCTTTTATAGCGCAGGTAGTGCCGTTGGAGGGGAGCCCGTTGTTTATATTATAGGTTTTTATCGCATAGCTGCTTAGTTTCGGCACATCGCTGTTTTTGGGCGCGCTGAATTGGGCATACCCATTTACCACAATAAAAGATGTGAACAAAAACAAACCAATACTAAATCCCCTCATCGAATAATTATAATTGTTAATATAACGCTTATTATAAATAACCACGCACTGCTAATAGTGTAAATATATCCAAATCAAATTAATTTGAGAATTATAGTATTTAGTGGTCGGCTGTGATGTTTTCTTGCGTTTTTTACCAGGTATTATTATTTGGCAAACCCGAAAAAAACATAATATTTAATGGTTATAATTAGTTATATATGTCAAATTAACACTAATTATTTTCAAATTGAAAGCATTTGCTTTTTTTTCTTTAAAGTCGCGTCAGGGATTCGCTGATCCTAATATATGTATTAAGCGATAAACGGGGGGCTGCAGTAGAAAAATGAAAGTTGATTTAGGTTGGTTTAGTCGATCCTCTTAATATTAACTCAGGCTGTATAATAACTTTACTTAAATCTTTTAATCGAACTTTGTTTTCGAGTTTATCAAGGAGGGTTTTAAATAATTGCTTGGCCATTTCATCCAGCGGCTGCGCAATGGCGCTGATTGAAGGGTTATAAATTTTAAAAACATCGTGATCATCAAACGCTATAACAGAAATATCTTCAGGTACCCTCAGGCCCAGTTCATTCAGGGCCTTTATGCCGCTTAATGCAAGGTAGTTGGTAGCAAATACAATAGCGTCTATCCCCTGGTTATCGTTAATAAACTGGATGCATTGTTTAACGGTTGTTTCCGTATCATTTTCAAACGGTACTTTCAAAAGTGTTGGTTTCAGGTTATGCTTTTTTAAAGCGGCTAAATAGCCCGATTGCCTTTCAGTCATTTGGGTTTGGCTGGAAACTAAAGTAACCAGTGCGATTTTTTTTGCCGCCGTATTCACTAAAAAATCAATGGCGTCATAGGTTCCTTTATAATTATCAAGTCCTACATAATCGGTAGGTACTTCCGGCAAATAACGGTCAAACAGCACCACAGGTAAATTATCGTTTATCAATGCTTTAATTTCCGATTCGATACCGGCGGGGGGCGTAATAATATAACCATCAACATACCTTGCCCGCAATAAACTAATCAGTTGCCTTGTTTTTTCGGGATTATTTTCGGTACTGCAGTAAATTATCTTATACCCGTTTTTGTAAGCGAGCGCTTCTAAATGAAAGGCTATATGCGAAAAGAAGTAGTCGGATATCTTTTCAACCATTAAACAAATCATTTTTGTTTTACCGGTACTCAAGCTTTTTGCAAGCTGGTTTGGCTGATAACCCTTTTCTTTAACAAATTTCAAAACCCTCTCCGTCAGCTCGTCACTTATTCTTTTCTCCTTGGCCTTCCCGTTTAAAATAAACGACACGGTAGATTTTGCCACACCAAGTTCGCTGGCTATGTCGTTGATGGATAGTTTCTTACTCATTTAAAGATTGTGGTTGCTGCTTGCTTAATTATAGTTTGTTGATAAAATAAAGTTAAATGTATTTAAATAGATGCATAATATCTGCCTTACTATAATCGGTTGCCATATTAAGATTTATTGCCAGGTATCAAACTCCAAATTAAGTAAAATAAAATACCAATAACGGAATGACACTAACCTAACGGACTGATTCTTTTTTCAAAAATAGTGTTTTTATTTGCAAAACCGGTTTTATTAATTACTATTGCAGACCAGAACATCAATTAGCTCCCCCATAGCTTTGAAACAAGCGTTGTTGAATAGCTAATCGACGTATAAACTTATATTTTAGCTTAGATAGCAATATTATATCGGCTTATTCCAGATCTACGGAATGTGCAGGATTACCCACTAATAATCGGGGCCGACCGTTTTTTTTATTAAAGCTGTAGCGGATGCTTCGAAAAATGACAAAACCGGTTTTTAATATGGGAAAGAGATAATAAAATAGATGCAAAATAATAATTTACTAGCACGCCATATTCTGACAGCCGACATAGGCGGGTCGCACATTACCCTGGGTATTTGCGATTTGGAAACATATACCATTCACGATGAAGCTGTTACCAGGGCCGAAGTAGACAGTGGAGGTTCGGCAAGTGAGATATTAAACGCATGGCGCGATGCTTTTCGCCAGTTACTGAACAAGAATTCCGCCATACCCTTTTCGGGTTTAAGCGTAGCGATGCCCGGGCCTTTTGATTACCAAAATGGCATATCGTATATAACAGGTTTAAAAAAATACGAGGCATTATATGGAATGGATATCAGGCATTTTTTTGCTGACTTGTTAAAAATTGACCCGAAATTAATCAGGTTCAGGAATGATGCGGAATCGACCATCGCCGGAGAAATTTTGGCCGGCGCAGGAAAAGGATTCCAGCGTATAATGGGGGTGACGCTGGGCACCGGCTTTGGATCGGCGTATTGCGAAAACGGGGTCACAAACGATATTAATTTGGGTAGTAAGCCGTTTAAAGATTCCATTGCAGACGATCACCTGTCAACACGCTGGTTTTTAAAGCGCTATTATGAAGGTACCGGTATGGAATTAACAGACGGTGTAAAGCAACTTGCCGAATTAGCTCCTGGTAACCCTGTTGCCCGGGACATATTCCGGGAATTTGCGCTAAATATGGTCGATTTCCTCTCAGGACCTGTTCAGCAGCTCGAACCCTCTGTTCTGGTTGTTTGCGGCAATATTGCCAAAGCATCTGAATTTTTTATGCCGTACCTCACCAAAGGGCTACCCGGCTTAACTATTAAGCTGGCACGGCTTGGTGAAAATGCGCCGCTTATCGGTGCTGCTGCTATGTTCAACGATATGGGCGGGCAGGCACCTCCCAAATCTATTACCTGCCCATAATTTGTTACGCAATTATCTTTTTGTTTGGCAATAAGCTATATAAGGTAAAGCATTAACCTGTAACATCTATATGTAGTTGGTATAAATACCTCCAAAAAGTTTTAAAATAAATTTGCAAAACCGGTTTTATTGATTACTATTGTCAATAATTAACAAAACCGGTTTTGCACACTAGCCGGACTGATACCAACTATAAAACCTAAAAAATATTTTAATGAATAAGGGACTCATTAAACTGACAGGAGTTTTAGCCTGTTTGTTGTTTTTTAATTTTTCAATTGCCCAAACCAAGGGCCAAAATATACTTCCCAAATGGGCATTTGGCGGATTTGCGCGTCCCCAAAA
>JBDUDE010000462.1:0-9448 GCA_040003105.1 Mucilaginibacter sp.
CGCCAAAGGCCTGGCAATGGGACTCGGACCTGATAGGTTACGATGCTTTAAAAAGTTTTGGTTCACCATCGTATTATGTGCAGAAGATGTTTAACAGCTATATCGGTAATAAGGTGGTTCCCGTGGCTGGTGTAAATATACCAACGCAAACACGACCGGCTAATAAAAGGGATAGCGCGGCCAACAAAATGCCCCAACCTATACCAGCCATGTTTTATGTAGCCACACAGGATATAAAAACGGGAAAACTGTTTCTTAAAGTAGTAAATGCAACAGGAAAACCGCAGCAAGTTGATATCGATTTGAATGGTGCAGGAAAGCTTTCTTCCGAAGCTACCCTGGTGGTAATTAAAGGCGATAAGCCGGAGGATACAAATACAATCAATGATCCTGAAAAGATAGTTCCTGTTACCAGCAAAATAAATGGGATCAGTAAAAGATTTACAAGAACATTCGATCCGTACTCGGTAAGTGTGGTGCAAATAAACAAGATAAAGTAAATACAGGTATGAGAAATACAATAACTGCATTGTGCATGGCTGTTTTAACTTTGATGCTTTTCGTGCAGCCTTTATATGCCCAAAAAGCTGTTAACCCCATCATTTATGCAGACGTTCCGGATATGTCGATCATCCGGGTTGGCGATGCTTACTACATGAGCAGCACAACCATGCACATGAGTCCCGGTGTACCGATTATGAAATCGAAAGACCTGGTAAACTGGCATATCGTGAACTATGCTTACGATGTTTTAGGTAATGTTGATGAACTTGATCTTAACAACGGTAAAAATGCATATGGGCGAGGCTCATGGGCCAGCAGCCTGCGCTATCACAATGGAAGTTATTACGTTTCTACGTTTTCATCCACTACCGGAAAAACTTATATCTATAGCACAAAAAACGTTGAGAGGGGACCATGGAAAGCAATATCCTTTGCTCCGTCATTGCATGATCATACGCTGTTTTTTGATGACGACGGGAAAGTTTATATGATCACGGGTGGCGGAAAGTTGAGGTTGGTTGAACTAAAAGACGATCTTTCGGGCATAAAGCCGGGCGGAACTGATCAGACCATTATTGAAAATGCGGGTCTACCTTCGGGAGAGACCGGCCTTCCTGCAGAAGGTTCGCAGCTGTTTAAGATACAGGGTAAATATTATCTTTTTAACATCACCTGGCCCCGCGGCGGTATGCGCACGGTTATAATCCACCGTGCCGATAAAATTACCGGCCCTTATGAAGGAAAGATCGGCCTGCAGGACCTTGGCGTGGCACAGGGCGGGTTAATTGATAGACCGGATGGCACATGGTACGCTTATTTATTCCGTGATTTCGGTGCTGTAGGCCGTGTCCCTTACCTGGTTCCAGTTAAATGGGAAAATGGCTGGCCGGTTTTAGGTATAGACGGCAAAGTGCCCGAAACACTTGATCTGCCTGCGAGCAATGGTCTAATCCCCGGCATTGTAGCTTCAGACGAGTTTACGCGTAAAAAAGGCGACCCAGCCCTACCGCTTGTATGGCAATGGAACCATAACCCCGACAATAGTTTATGGTCGGTTACAGCAAGGAAGGGATATTTGCGCCTTACAACCGGCAGGGTAGACACGGGTTTTCTGATGGCGAGAAATTCGTTGACTCAACGTACCATCGGTCCCGTTTGTTCGGGCTCAGTTTCGTTGGATATATCAAATATGAAAGACGGCGATTTTGCCGGGCTGGGCCTGTTGCAAAAAAACTACGGCCTGGTTGGGGTTAAAGTAAACGGCGGAAGTAAGTCCATTGTGATGCTTAATGCAAGCACTGGCAAGCTGGTAGAAGCGCAAAGTATCCCGCTTAGCCAAAACATAATTTATTTTAAGGCGGAATGTGATTTCATAAATAAAAAAGATGTGGCAATTTTTTTTTACAGCCTTGACGGGAAAACCTGGGTGCCTATTGGCACACAGCTAAAAATGGCATACACGCTTCCGCATTTTATGGGCTATAGGTTCGCGTTGTTTAATTACGCCACAAAAATGCCCGGCGGCTGGGCTGACTTTGATTTCTTCAGGATCAGCGACAAAATTGGAGCGGTTAAATAAGCGCGGCAAAAGGCTGAGCTAATGTTTACAATGTTTAATATTTATTTTTTTAATAGTATGGCAAAGATTTTCTTAAAAGTTATTCCTTTTCTTACTCTCGTTGTTCCGGCAATTTCCATCGCACAAAATTACCAGAAAACGGTGTCAGGGGCCAAGGCATCTATTAATGGTGTATTGGTAGAAGTGCAGTTTTATAGCCCCGAAATAGTACGGGTGACTAAAGCGCCCGAGGGAAGACCCTTTACCAAAGAAAGCCTTTCAGTTATTAAAAAGCCTCAGCAAACTCGAATCACCTTAAAACAACATGGCGACATCCTTAACCTTCGCAGCGAAAAATTAAACGTTGGCCTCAACCTTAAATCCGGGGAGCTTACTTATATCACCGTTGCCGGGAAAGTGTTGCTAAAAGAAAAGGCAAACGGAGCTGCGTTTACACCTTTTAACGATGCAGGTAACCAAACCTATAGTATTTCACAGGCTTTTATGCTCGACAACGATGAGCCAATATATGGTTTGGGGCAACATCAGCGGGGCAACCTAAACCAGCGCAACCAGCAGTACGACAATATGATACAGGGCAACACTGAAGATGTGGTGCCACTTTTTCAATCGGTGAAGGGTTATGGCGTTTTTTGGGACAACTACTCGCCAACATCATTTGCCAGTAAAACTGAAACCAGTTTCAAGTCGGTATCGGGCGATGGAGTAGATTATTATTTTCTGTATGGAGGTAACGCAGATGGGGTAATTGCAGACATGCGTGACCTGACCGGGCAGGCCCCCATGTTTCCGTTGTGGACATTTGGCTATTGGCAAAGTAAAGAACGTTACAAAAGCCAGGACGAATTGGTAGGCGTGGTAAAAAAATACCGGGAATTAAACGTTCCCTTAGATGGCATCATACAAGACTGGCAGTATTGGGGCAGTAATTATTTATGGAACTCTATGGATTTTCTTAATGCTGATTTCCCTAACCCGAAAAAAATGGTTAATGATGTTCATAATTTTAATGCGCACATGATTATTTCTATTTGGGCTTCGTTTGGGCCGCAAACGTTACAGTACAAGGAGATGAAACCCAAAAACATGTTGCTGGATTTTAGTACCTGGCCGCAATCCGGTTCAGACAAGTGGCCGCCAATCATGGACTATCCATCGGGCGTAATGCCTTATGACGCTTATAACCCTGAAGCCCGCGACATTTATTGGAAATACGCCAATAAAGGTTTGTTTTCCGTTGGGATTGATGGCTGGTGGATGGATTCTACTGAGCCTGACCATCTTGATTTCAAACCTTCCGATCTCGACTTAAAAACCTACCTGGGTTCATTTCGCAAAGTGCGGAACGCTTACCCATTAATGACTGTTGGCGGTGTTTACCAGCATCAGCGTGCCACAAGTTCAGATAAACGCGTATTTATTCTCACCCGTTCGGCATTTGCCGGGCAGCAACGCTATGGCGCAAACACATGGTCGGGCGACGTAACTTCGTCCTGGCAAGCCCTCAGACAGCAAATCCCTACGGGGCTTAATTTTTCATTAAGCGGAATCCCTTATTGGAATAGCGATATTGGCGGATTTTTCTTAACTAAATTCAGGCGAAAACTGGCAGATCCGGACTACCGCGAGCTATATACCAGGTGGATGGAGTTTGGCGCCTTTTGCCCAATGATGCGCTCGCACGGCGCTGACGCACCCAGAGAAATCTATCAGTTTGGAAATAAGGGAGACAAAGTTTATGATGCAATTGAAAAATTTATCAGCTTGCGCTACAGCCTTTTGCCTTATATCTACGCTACCTCATGGGATGTTACCGCACACCAATCGAGTATGATGCGTGCTTTGGTGATGGACTTTCCAAATGATAATAACGCCTGGGATGTAAATGATGAATTTATGTTCGGAAAATCAATACTTGTAAATCCTGTCACCAGCCCCATGTATGTAAAGGCCGGTGCCATTGCAGGAAGGGATACAACAAAAATTGAAGACTTTGGCGAGGTTAAATCAAAACAAACATATCTGCCCAAAGGTGCGGGCTGGTATGACTTTTGGACGGGGGAAAAATTTGCCGGCGGCCAAAAAATAACCAAACAAACGCCGCTTGATATTATTCCGGTTTATGTTAAAGCCGGTTCCATTATCCCCTTTGGGCCCCGGGTGCAATATGCCACTGAAAAAAAGTGGGATAATCTTGACATCCGGGTGTACCCTGGCGCTGATGCTGATTTTACCTTGTACGAGGATGAGAACGATAATTACAACTATGAAAAAGGAAGGTATACCGAAATAAAATTTCATTGGGACGATAAAAAGCACATCCTGAAGATTGCGGACAGAACCGGTTCTTTTGACGGGATGCTCAAGGAACGCAAGTTCGCAATTTCAATTACAACGGGAGATAGGGATCACGCTGCAGAATTAAAAGCAGTTAAACTTGTTAGCTATGCAGGTAAGGGAACAAGTGTCAGTTTTTAATTTTTTTAAGATGAATTTGAAAACAGGTTTCGTTTTAATGATATTGATGAAATGGAGTATGTTTTTAATTGTCGCTTTATATGAAAGTATAGGAAGACGCAATAAGGCCACCATGTTTCATGGCTGTCCAAAATTCAGCAGGTATTTTTTTTGCCATTAATGCAACGTTCACTGCAACTTTTTCAGCTTTGGTTGTATTCAGGGCGATGCATTTAACGCCGGGCGCACTTTTGCCAAAAGCGACACATGCTTCTACAGGGCGTATCCCGTGTTCAGCGCATAACCGATCAAAGTTTTCACGCCATTGAAACAAGCTCTTATCTGCGACAGGATCTTTTAACTGGTAATTGTAATAGGCTGAACCTACCAAAAAGCCGCCGTTAAACACTGCCGAGTTAACGATCGCTATTCCCTGTGCTTCCAGGGATTGCATATATTGCAACAAGGCCTTTGGATGGCTATGGACCGTCATGCTATTGGCGATCATCACCCAATCAAGCTTTACCTCGCTGGTGATCTGTTTAATAATATGCCAGTCCTTGGAACCGATCCCAATTGATTTTACTTCGCCCGAGGCTTTTAATTCGGACAAAGCCCGATATGCTTCAAGAATATCAAGGTACCGTGCTTTACGGTCAGCTGCGTCTTTTGCATTTGCAAGGTACTCATCAGGGTCGTGTACAGATACGAGTTCTGCCTTGTAACCGTTTAGTAATTCATTTCCTTGTTCATAGCATTCCAATATGCCTTTATAGCTTATCTTTTGTATGGCATCGTGTTTCAGGTCGCGCCAAACGCCGGGCTCAAAGGTTGGTTCCGGGGTATTTAAGCTTGTTCGTAACCAGCCGAGTTTATTATTGATCAGCACCTCTTCCTGGTTTACGCCAAGTTCCTTTAACGACTGGCCTAATGCTTCTAAAGCCAAGCCGGCACCATACTTTCCTGCCGAATCGAAACACGCCGGTTTTTCAGCATGCTGGATGCACGCCTTTACGATTTCCCGTTTTTGCTCAAAAGGAATCGACTCATACAAATTACCAAGGCCGCTGGTACCAAAAATTATTTTGGGCCATATCATTTCTTTGTCCATAGCTCAGTGAGGTCAGGGTAATTCGATCATTACTTTAATTACACCGTTTGCCGGATCAAGCCAGGTTTCGAATTCTTCTTTTACCTGGTCGAACTGAACGCGGTGTGTAATATAATTATGGGGTTGTACAAGGCCTTTCTTCATCGATGCGATTACATGTTCAAAATCTGAACGTGTTGCATTACGACTACTCATCAATGTGGCCTCCCGCTTATGAAACTCCGGATGACTGAAGCTGATATCGCCCTTTTGAAGCCCGATCAGCACATAACGGGCGCCATGGGCCATATACTGGAAGCCGTTATTAATCGCTTTTAAGCTACCGGTAGCGTCTATTACAACAGTAGGCATGTCGCCGTTTGTAATATAAGACAGTTTTTCGGTTACGTTTCCTGATGTAACATCGATAGTATGGGCAACCCCCAATCGTTCTCTGCAAAATTCAAGGCGTTTTGCATTCATGTCCATGGCTATTACATTCGCCCCGGCAATGCGGGCAAATTCCATTGCACCTAAACCAATTGGCCCGGCACCGATAACCAATACATATTCGTCCGGCCTCACACCGGCCCTTCTTATGCCGTGTGCACCTATGGCCAATGGTTCTACTAATGCCAGTTCATCGAAGGATAAACCTTCACCGTGAATCAGGGAGTCGACAGGTACGTTCAGGAATTCCACCATCCCGCCGTCTATATGTACGCCGCAAACCTTAATTGCAGCACAGCAATTGGGTTTCCCCGACCGGCAGGCAATACACGCTCCGCAACTAAAGTAGGGTATAAACGTCACGATTTCTCCTTCGGTAAACCCCGGTGCGCCGTTAGCATTAACCAGTTCACCGGAAAGCTCGTGCCCTAAAACGCGCGGATAACTAAAATAAGGTTGGGTTCCTTCAAAGGCATGCAGGTCAGTTCCGCAAACACCTATTCTCCTGATCCTGATTTGTGCATACCCGTTTTTTATTAATGGCCTTCCTGTTTGGCCTGGCACCAGTTTTCCCGGCTCTTCACAAGTGATAATTCGCATATCCTGTAATTGAAATTTAAAGTTGAAAAATCTGTTCCATCCGTACCCACTTTTCTCCGTCTTTTGCCCAGGGCAGGGGTTGCTGAAATTTCCACATCAACTGTTCCCATTCCTGTACTTTAGGGTTGACGGTGTCCATTTGTTCTTTTTTTTTGGCGTCGTAATTGTCGGAGGTGTCCATGATCATGAATAGACGGTTGCCGGTGCGGTATATCTGCATATTTGTAATCCCGGCATTCATAATGCTTTGCCTTATTTCGGGCCAGCCGCTTTCAGCTTTGTGCCAATGTTCATATTCGGCTATCAGGTCCGGATCATCTTTTAAATCAAGGGCGAAACAATATTTTTTCATGTTTTTGAAATGTGTTGATGTCAATTGGGGCATTATTAAATAATGGCAGGTGCACTTAAGGTTTCCTGTCTTACACTTGCCCGATGCCCTCTCAGTCCGAAATACGCTATTACTATAAAACAAACTAACGGTACAGCATAGCCGTATTGAATATTGCCGGTCAAATCGCTGATATAACCAAATACTCTCGGTAAAATTGCCCCTCCTACAATGGACATGATGATGAGGCTGCTGCCGAATTCCGTATCACCCCGCAGTTCTTTTATGCCCAATGCAAAAATTGTTGGGAACATGATAGACATAAAAAAGCACATAACAATGATAGTATAAATGGTGATCATGCCATGCCCCCAAATGGCAATGATACAAAGCAAGATATTTATACCAGCATAGGCAGCCAATAATCTTGTTGAACTGTAATATCGCATTAAGAAGGTGCCGAAGAACCTGCCAATCAGGAACGCAAATCCGCATGCACTTAGATAGTATGCTGCCTTCTCCTCCGGCAAACCGGCTGCTTTTGTTGCATACAGGATAAACAGGCTGAAAACACAAACCTGCCCGCCCACGTAAAAAAACTGGGCGACAACGCTCCAGGCCAAATGGCGGTGTTTAAGCGCGTGGAAAATACTCTTGCTCGCTGGATGACCTTCACGATGCTGAATTTTAGGCAAACGGGTAAAGGCAAAAAGGACCGCTACTAATACCAGTATAGTCCCAAGTATAAAATAAGGCATTTTTACAGATGATGCCTCGGCCGCAAGCGCTAATTTGCGGGCGCCAGCTGTCATTCCATGTAATTGCGCCGGGGTAAAGTCCCTGGTAAGTATGACTTTTGCACCCACTATAGGCGCCAGCGTTGTAGACAGGCCGTTAAACGACTGTGCAAAATTGAGTCGTTGTGTAGCTGTTTCCGGAGCTCCTAACGAGGAAGCGTAGGGATTTGCCGCGGTTTCCAGGATAGTCAAGCCGCAGGCAATAATAAACAAGGCCACCAGGAAAAACGTGTATTGCTGGGTATTGGCTGCAGGTATAAACAAATACGAACCGCATGCAAAAACCAATAGCCCGGTTATAATGCCGGTTTTATAGCCGTACTTCTTCATTATAAATCCCGCCGGCAAAGCCATCAAAAAATAGGCTATAAACACAGCCGAATCCACCAGCGTAGCCTCGACAGTTGTAAGCGTAAACGACTTTTTTAAGTGAGGTATCAATATAGGGTCGAGGTTATGCGCAAATCCCCATAAAAAGAACAAGCTGGTGATCAATATAAATGGGAAAAGCGTTTTATTTTTTGTCATGACAGAACTTTGTTTTATAAATTATGAAAACCATTTTTAATTGTTAGCCGCTATCTTTCCTACCCAGCCGCCTGAGGCGTCCATACGGATATTGATCACTGAACTTCCGGAAACCTTTCTTTCGGATCGTGTTAAGCTTTTCGGCGAGGATAAAACATCAGCCCAGGATGACAACGTATATTTACCCGGCGGTAAAAAATCCAGTTTCAATTGCATCGGCCTTTCAGTATCGTTGGTCATCGCGCCAACATACCAGTCCTTTCCGCTTCTTTTGGCAATAATGATATATTCGCCGGGGTATCCGCCTAACACCCGGGTATCATCCCAAACGGTAGGCATGCTGTTTAAAAAATCTGCCCCGGGCTGGCCTAAAATATGCTCGGGTGCATCGCAGTAAACAGTAAAAGGACTTTCGTAAATAACAAACTTTGACAGTTCAGCACAGCGGCTGTTCATTACCATGGTAGGGGTCCCTTTTCTGAACTCCTGTTTTTTTACATTCAAAAAGCCGCCCGGAGTATAATCCATTGGTCCGGCCAGCATTCGGGTGAATGGCAGGGTAGTATTGTGCCCGGCAGTTATCTTATCTGAAAACTTGGAATATTCTTCGCCTAACACGCCCTCGCGTGTAATCATGTTCGGGTAGGTACGGGTGATGCCATCCGGCTTAAAAGCGCCATGAAAATCAACCATCAAATGATATTTTGCCGCTGTTTTAATAATACGACGATACCAGTTCACCATTTGCTGATCGTCGCGGTCCATAAAATCAATTTTAACCCCTGCAATGCCCCATTGCTCATAAATTGGAAAAGCTTTCTCAAAATTGTCATTACGGTTTACATCCGAACTGTATAACCAAAGCCAGCATTTAACATTTTTGGCTTTTGCGTATGCTAAAATTTCGGGCATATCCAACTGCGGGGCGGGTTTGGTTATATTGGCTTCAGGCTTATTAAATGGGCCGTACCATTGCCAGTCAATAAGCATATAAGGCCAGTGTTGTGCCGATGCCAGGTCTATGTATTTTTTGATGGTTGGCATATCCATCTTTACCTCGCCGCTCCACCAGTTATCCCAGGCGCTCATGCCAGGCTTAACCCAGCTGGCAT
>JBDUDE010000197.1:0-2817 GCA_040003105.1 Mucilaginibacter sp.
GCAACGACATTTTACACGCCAACTCAATTTATACACATCAACCGTGATCAAACAAAAACTGTTGCTACTTTTCGTTGCTGTTTGTGCCATTTGGAACAGTACAAAAGCAGAGTCGTATACCATCGAATCGCTGGAAGGCACTAAGGTAAAAATTCATTTTACCAAAACATCGTCATGGTATGGGGAAGCTTTTTCCTGTTTAACCGACACGTTGTTTTTGAACGATTATGGATATGCCAAAGAGATACATGTATTGAACCGGAAGTTTTTGATGATTGATTACTATACCAGGGGAGGCTCGGGCTTCCAGTGCCGGGATGCAATCATCTTATCTGTTAAAAATAATAAGATCAATGCGTCGATGCTCGTACAATCTTTTGGAAAGGCGTTTGGAGGGGATATTGATGGAAGCCTTTATAGGATAAAATTCAATGTAACCGGCAATGATACTAGCAATTTTAAGCTTATCGCTCATATTTACGACCGGCACAACTCCTATGAGCATCCCAAAACGAGTTATATTAAAAATAAGCAGGTAACGTTAGCTTTTGATCCGGACCAAAACATTTTCTACAGGGTACGTAAAAAAGTAGCACGATCATTTATCATTGATGACTCCAAAGTACCATCTGAAAAACTGGAGGTAAATGAAATATTACCTGTAATTTTTTTTGATAAATTAGATAAATATACTTATTACTATTATATAACAGGTTCGTGGTATAAAACCGGGGAGGGTGATAGGTTGTTTATACTTTACTGCAAATAACCCCGCCCGTTCAAATATCTAATTTAGCGCAGGTGCGCCGCTCCGGTCAAAGCGCCGGAGCATTGGTGACGCAGATGTCGCAGCTGCCGGATGTCTTACTCGACACCTTTTTTAAAAGAATGATAAAGCGCCAAGCCATGTCCGTGCCCCAGCTTAAAATCGGCTTTTAGCCAGGCTATCACCTCGCCGGCTTTTACGCCCGGTTTAAGGTCGCCATCAACAACAAAGCCTTTTTCCTTCGCTAGTTTCTTAAAATCAGCAGGGCTTTTGCCTGTTTTCTTTTTTATGGTCTCGTAATAGGCTGTTAAATTAATTTGGTTCATTTTGGTAATATTATGGTGTTCCGGATGCTGTAAAGGTCGGCATTGGGTTATTCATTCATTGCTTCAAAATTGCTTTTTTAACCTGGCGGGCAGTGTTCCCTCACTGCGCAAGCAAAGCTGCTGAATCCTTTTCCCATATTCCTTTCGGCGCAGCCGGGTACCTTTTTGCAATAGCCTCATACCACACATCCGTACTAAACGCCGCTCCCTCAGCAACCACCCATTTACCGCCCCGCTTTTGAAACAGGGCTTCCACGTGGCAGCAGTCATATTCGTCGTCTTCCGGGGTGGTTATCGTCTTGCCGTCCTTTCTGGCGGCGGTGCCCTCAAACCAGGTGTAATTGTTACCTGCTTTAAGGTGGTTTACCACAAATTCAAGCGTCAATTTAGTTTGTTTGTACAGGTGCACCCGCAAGGCGTCCAGCATTTCAGTACGCTCCTTTGCGTTAGCGGCGGTCTTTACTTTATAATCACGCACCACCGCATTTTGAGGGTAGGCCCTTGATGTAACCAGCAGCAGGAGCAGGATAAGATATTTTGGTTTCATGAAATAGGGGTTAACAAAATTCGATTAATCAAATTTAGGAGAAAAATGACTCCCTGCTGCGAACGGGATATCACAAAATTTAAGTACGTATATTTTTGCCCGCCTTACGCGCAGCGAAGGGAGGGCGGTCCATTGAAGCGTCGACCGGGTGGGTAAATATGCGAGCGGCGTTAACGCCAATGCATTGACGCCTGTGCTTAACACCTCCTTTTTGTCATCCCCACCTAATCTTTTTAATTAACAGAACGCTCGTTCCGATAATGCTTTACATTTGCGGAACGATTATTCCAAATATAGAAAAATTAATTATTCAAAACCATGAAAAAGTTAGCAAACAAAGTAGCAGTAATAACAGGCGCATCAAAAGGCATAGGGGCAGGCATAGCCAAAAGCCTGGCAGCCGCAGGCGCATCAGTAGTAGTAAATTATTCCTCGGCAAAAGACGGCGCCGATAAGGTAGTAGCCGAAATAGTGAGCAATGGCGGCAAAGCCATCGCCGTACAGGCCAACGTATCAAAAACCGCCGATGTCGACCGTTTATTTGCCGAAACCAGCAAAGCCTTTGGCGCGGTTGATATACTGGTAAATAACGCCGGCGTTTACAAGTTTGGCGCAATTGAACAAATTAACGAAGAAGATTTTCACAACCAATTTGATACCAACGTGCTTGGCCTGCTGCTTGCAACACAGGGCTCGCTGAAAACCTTTAACCCGGATGGCGGCAGCATTATCAACATCGGTTCGGTGGTGAGCGCCATTGCCCCGGTTGGCAGCTCAATTTACACAGCCACCAAAGGCGCGGTTGACGCCATTACCCATGTGTTATCAAAAGAGCTTGGGCCGAAAAAAATCAGGGTAAACTCCATCAATCCCGGCATGGTTGAAACCGAAGGCACGCACACCGCAGGCTTTATCGGCAGCGATTTCCAGGCAGAAACCGAACGTACCGCACCGCTGGGCCGTATCGGTCAGCCCGAAGATATTGCTTTGGTTGCCGTGTTCCTGGCTTCTGAAGAATCGCGCTGGTTAACCGGCGAAACTTTATTGGCCGGCGGCGGAGTGAGATAATGAGGAAGTCCGAAGTCTGAGGTCAGAAGTCTGAAGTCAAGAGCCAGGAATCAAGATAGGAATTGCGCCGGTGGGAATGAGTTATAGATTGCTGTTTTTCTTGGTTCTTG
>JBDUDE010000787.1:0-2815 GCA_040003105.1 Mucilaginibacter sp.
CGCTGATGTTTGCTGATTTAACTGATGACACTGATGATTATCATCTGTGATGAAAAAAGATCATAGATGTTGCTGATTTATTGGATGACGCTGATAATACAATACGCTCCAATTTTAATAAATACAAGCCTAAAAACGCCCCCTGCTTTATAGTACCCAAATAAATTACTGCTCAAATCGTGAATTGAGGAGACGGCTATAGCATGGCCTGTTACTATTGCAGATGCTGTCTGCGTACGACGAAACCCCTGTTTTACCCGGCAAATAATCGTTGCAGGATTTCTGTGGCGCGAATTCCAGGGCTGGTCGAATAATAAAAAAACGAAAGCAAAATGCCGTGATTTGCATCAACATAAAAAAATAAAACCACCGGCATAGGGGTAAACCAAAGCCGGGATGTATTTAAGTAAACAACAAAAACACAACCATATGATAACCGCACTACTAATCTGGCTCTTTAAAAAATACGGCAGGCCGTTTTTTCATCAGCATAAATCATTCTTTATTCAGTTTATCATACCGGTTAAGCGGTTATCGGTAACCATTCTTTTTGTGGCATTAAGCGCGCTGGCATTCGGGCAGGAGCAAACCCTTAACTACAACGTGCTGCACAGTGGCCGCACCGTTGGGCACATGAAACTTCAGCAGCGCAAGGATGGCGGGGACACTTTTTTAAAGGTGGCATCGGATGTTAAAATGAAATTTATATTCAGTATACAGGTATGCATCCGCGAAGATTCGCATTACAGCAACGGCAAATTGCTTAGCTCGCATGTATCGCGTGTAGTAAATGGCAGCCAGAAGGCCGACAAATCAACAAAAGCCAATGGCGAAAGCTACCAGCTTATCGATGATGGTAAGGTTAGCAGCATCAACCAAAAACAAATAAACAACAACCTTACAATGATGTATTTACAGGAGCCGGTTGGCTTGTCACAAATTTACTCGGATAATTTCCAGCAGTTTGTGCAGGTAAAACAGGTGGAGAGCCATACCTACCGGGTTAACCTGCCCGATGGCAATTACAATTATTACACCTATACCAATGGCGTTTGCAGCAGGGTTGATATCCACCATTCGTTGTACACCATCCAAATCCAGCTTGCTTAACCATGAAAGTATTAGTTACAGGGGCCACAGGTTTTATAGGTCGCAGCTTATGTTTTGATCTTGCCGAACAAGGCTACAAGGTGATGGCGCTTTGCCGCGACATGAAGCATCCGTATCTTATCGCCCATAAAAATATTATGCCGGTAAAGGGAGATATACTTGATGTAGAAAGTTTAACAATTGCAATGCGTGGCTGCAAACAGGTTTATCATACAGCAGCGCTTGCAAAAATGTGGTGCCGCGATAAAAACGATTTTTTCAACATTAATGTGATAGGCACCCGCAATGTGCTTCATCTGGCCGCAGACTTATCGGTAGATAAAGTTGTGTACACTTCAACCTGCGGGGTATGGGGACCAACCATTAAGCACCCGATGAACGAAAACGACCCGCGCATTGATGGCTTTGCAATAGATTATGAACGAACCAAGCACCTTGCCGAAATTGAGGCCCGCATTTATGCAGCCAAAGGTTTAAACGTGGTAATGGTTAATCCATCAAGGGTTTTCGGCGAGGGACCAATTACCGATAGTAATACCGTTGGCAAAATGATAAGCGGTTACCTGAAGGGCAAGTGGCGTGTTATTCCCGGTGAAGGTACACAGGTATCAAATTATGCTTATTTACATGATGTGGTACAGGGGCATATAGCCGCCATGGAACAGGGCGTTGCTGGCAACAGATATATTTTAGGCGGCGAGGATATCAGTTTTAATACATTTTTCGGGACGCTGCAAAATATAACAGGCATCAAACAAAGCATGTACAAGCTGCCGCAAAGGTTGATTGAAGCCTACAGCAGGTTCGAACTGGTTAAAACAACATTAACCGGTTTGCCACCTGTGTTTTTGCCGGAGTTTGCTGCGCGATTGCGGAAAGACCAGAAATACAGCAGTCAAAAAGCTATCACACAGTTAAATTACAGCATCACCCCGTTTACCGAGGGCATGGCTAAAACCATTCATCACATAAAAAACTTATGAGCCGTTTAACCGCCATAGTAACCGGCGCAAGCGAAGGGCTTGGCAAATCGCTGGCGCTCGAGCTGGCCTCGCGGCAAATTGATTTGGTGCTGGTATCGCTGCCTGCATCCGGACTGCCCGAACTGGCTAATTATATCCGCAAAAACTTTGAAGTGGAGGTAACCATTTTTGAAGCTGATTTAACGGTGACAGAAAGTTACAGTACACTATTTGCGCTATTGAAGAGCGAAAGCATCACGGCCCACATCCTCATCAACAACGCTGGTTTGGGTAACTGGGCCTGGTTTGAGGATATGAGCATTGGGTTTTATAAAAAACAGATTGAACTGAATACCATTGCCCCGGTACTGCTTACTCATTTGTTTTTGGCGCAGCTTGACGAGGAGCGCAGGGCCTATTTACTAAACGTGGGTAGCCTGGCAGGCCGGTTTGTGGTGCCTAAAAAGCAGGTTTACGGGGCAACAAAATCGTTCATCAGCTATTTTACGCGGTGTTTGCAATTGGAGATGGACAGGGCCAACATCAGCATAAGTTTATTAAGTCCCGGTGGCATAAATACCAAGCCTGAATTGCTGGTGATGAACCACAACTTAACCGGTATTGCCAAAGCCACCATCACCGAGCCCGACCGCGTGGCCTACGAGGCTATCCATGGGATGTTTTTGGGGAAGAAAGAAATTATCCCCGGCGGGGTAAATAAACTGATGGTGGTATTGAATGCG
>JBDUDE010000175.1:0-2812 GCA_040003105.1 Mucilaginibacter sp.
AACCGCAACAGCCGCAGCGCGGATAATGATGACACAACGCTCGGGCGTTATTTTATCGCTTACAGCAACACCGGGCGGCATAGGCTACCCGTTTACCGGCGGTTTTGCGGCGGCATGCAGCGCGGTGGAAAGTTTTAGCCGGAACCTTGCCGCCGAGTTAGGTGTGTACGGCATACGGGTGGTAAATATCCGCTCGGGTGGTTCTCCCGATTCAACAGTATTTAAAGATGCCATTAATAACAGGCCCGAAATAATGGCGGCTGTGTTGCACCAAATGGAAAATGATACCATGCTGAAAAAACTGCCGCTGATGGCAGATATTACCAACGCAGCAGTTTTTCTTGCCTCGGATATGGCCGGAGGTATAACCGGGGTTACCGTTGATGTTACTTGCGGAACAACGGCAGGATTGAATTATAGGATGGAGAGAGGGTAGGGCCCTCTCTCCAAAAAAGACATTTTCAGTTTAATACGTCAGCGTTAATCCTCCACCCAAACCCATGTCACTATCATAATGGCTGGATACTGAAAAATATTTGGTAACGACATACCTGAAACCGGCAGTATATTCTTTGTCGGTATTGCCCATCAGGGACAACCTTAACCGGCTCGTCAGCGGGATATCCTCCCTGCCCAGTTGGAATCTAAATTTGCCGTTACCATCAATCCGCGCATCGGCGACAAACAACATGGGCAGGGTGTAAGCCAGGCCAATTACTGCGGTATGACGGTTGTTTTTATTACTTACCTGGCCAAACAGGTTCTTTTCCTGCACCGTGGCTTTTTTATAGTGATAGTCAAAGCCTGCATAGCCATACAGCCATTGCATCTGCCCGAAATAACGGCCAATCATGGTTTCGCTTTCATAACCTTTGGTATCTTTAATTCCCAGGTGCCACATGGTGGATAGTTTCCAGCGGGTATTGGCCAAGCTTACATTACCGTCGCTGCCATTGCTTTCCAGGCCAACTTTAGCCATCGGGTAAAAACGCCGGTCATCGGCATAAACTTTTTTAATGGCGTTGGCCGGGTCGGGCAGCTCGGGGTTGGGCGGCGAATTTTCGTAGCTGAAAATGCGGCCCATTCCGCTCATCATGTGGTATAAAATATGGCAATGAAAAAACCAGTCGCCACTTGCGGTAGCGGCAAATTCTATGGTGTCGGTTTCCATTGGCATAATATCCAGCGTGTTTTTTAAAGGCGAATAATCCCCTTGCCCGTTCAGCACCCTGAAATAATGCCCGTGCAGGTGCATGGGGTGCCGCATCATGGTGTTGTTATACAGGATAATCCGCACGTTCTCTCCCTTTTTTATCAATATCTTATCCGATTCAGAAACGGTTTTATTGTTGATGGTCCAAACGTAGCGGTTCATGTTACCGGTAAGGTTAAAATGCAACAGTTTAACCGGCCCGGTGGGTAAGGTCGTGGGCTTTATAGCCTTTAACATCCCGTAGTTTAAAGTAACCATGCCGGTAGTGTTGCCCATATCCATACCGGGCATATCTGCCATTTTTTTATCCGATGCGGCACTGTCCTTTTTCGCAGTATCATCGCCGCTCATTTCCGGGTACATTACGGTATTCATGTCCATAGTCTGGTTGGTCATCACCATGCCGTCCATCTGTTTCATGTTGCCATCGGCGCCCATCATACCGTTCATCATTTGCATGCCTTCAAAATATTTTAAACGGGGCAACGGTTTAGCCTTTACCTGCGGCCCGCTGCCCAGCCATAACGAGGTTGATTTGGTGCGGTCTTCGGCAGTAGCCAAAAACTCGAAGCTGCCATCGCGGGGTATGGTGACCACGACATCATAGGTTTCGGCGGTGGCAATAATCAGCCGGTCAACCGCCACAGGCTGTACATCTTCGCCATCGTTGGCCACTACGGTGATTTTTCCACCGGCATAGGTAAGCCAAAAATAGGTAGACGAGCCACCATTGACGATACGCAACCTTACCTGGTCGCCTTTTTTAAATTGGGGCGCATCGTTAACCGCCTTGCCATTGCTAAAAAAGCGGTCGTAGTACACATCACTAACATCCATTGCTACCATTCTTTTCCATTCGTTGGTGAGCTTGGTTTTAAAATGGCCTTCGGCTATGGCTTCCGCATAATTTTGCGTGCTGCCTTTACGTATGGCATACCAGTCGGTTTGGTTATGCAGCGAACGCTCTACCTGTTCCGGGCTTTCATCTGTCCAGTCGCTCAGCAATAAGGTGTATTCCTTTTGCGGCTTGGCTTCCTGTTTTGGATGAATAACAAACGCACCGTACATACCACTTTGCTGCTGCGTCATGGTATGCGAGTGGTACCAGTAAGTACCATGTTGTACCAGCGGAAATTTGTAGAAATGAGTTTCGCCCGGTCCAATTGGCGCGGTGGTGAGGTATGAAACGCCATCATAACGGTTGGGCAATACCAGCCCATGCCAGTGGATGGAGGTTTCCATCATCATTTCGTTATGTACATATATTTCGGCGGTATCACCCTCGGTAAACTCGAGCGTGGGCGCAGGTATGCTGCCGTTTATTACCATAGCAGGTCTTGCGCGGCCAGTATAGTTTACCGTGGAATCGCCGATATACAAGTGATAAATTTCGCGCTTGCCTGTTTTGGTGTAAAAGGGCTTGCGCGGTTCTTTACTGTCCATTTTCATACCCATATGCTGTGCATAGGCCGAAACAGACAACAAAAAAACGATTATTAACAGCAGATATCTTTTCATATTATATTAATAAGCTGCCGGACCAATGCCGGTAGTGCTTAACATTTATTTTGTCGCCGGACTCAGCGTTTCAGTAACCTT
>JBDUDE010000090.1:0-9418 GCA_040003105.1 Mucilaginibacter sp.
GGTTTTGGTAAACCGGCTTAATACCGACATAGTAATTCGGACTGATTGGTTAGCGTAAAATTAAAAACAAAATTGGCGGTTAACGTATGCTGGTTGGTTTAAGAAGCATCTGTAGTGGGTTTGTAGTGGGCACTTAAAACCACCTGCATTTGAAACGCCAAATAAAAGTGGAAACAGGCCGATAATACGCAACGAAAACTGCGGTAAAACTTTGGCGGAAGCCGCCGTTTGTATGTTAAATAATTATTGAATTCAGCTATAATTAATGTACGCTTTTCTGCTTAAATTGGAGTGATTGTTAACTTCTGATTATCACTGGATTAACAATATTTTTATCGCCCCGAAATTCAGTATTTCTCCAACATTGGCTTGATGATTTGCAAAAAATCACAAGTTTTATGGTCAGTAAAAATTACTTATTTATACTCTTTATCTTCTTTACATCAGCGGTTGCGGCCCAAACCGCCAACCTGAAGGGACAGGTTACCGATGCGCAAACAAAAGAGCCGCTAACCGGTGCTTTTGTTCATTTCGACGGAAAAAACGGCGGCTCGGTAACCGATGCATTTGGCCGGTACTCCATAAGCGGCGTTGCTGCCGGAACCTACAAGCTTAAGGTGAAGTACGTAGGTTTTACAGAACACGAGGAACAGGTAACAATTACGGCAGGGCAGGCCGCAACTTTAAATGTAAGCCTTTCTGAAAAAACAGAATCGCTTAAGGCGGTAAAGGTATACGGCGCGGCAAATTCTGAATCGGAAGCATCTTCGCGTAAGTCGGAGAAAAATGCGAATAATATTATTAACGTACTTTCTGCGCAGGCTATGCAGCGCTCGCCTGATATTAATGCAGCCAATGCTTTGCAACGTGTTTCGGCTGTTACTATCCAGCGCAACAGCGGCTCGGATGAGGCTTATGCCATTATCCGCGGCCTCGAGCCACGTTACAATAACACCTTAATTAACGGGGTTAAAGTAACCAGTCCCGACCCTGTTTCCAGGTTTATATCCCTTAGCATTGTACCATCTGATTTGCTGGATAGGATAGAGGTAAGCAAAACCTTAACGCCCGAGATGGAAGGTGATGCTATTGGCGGTACTGTAAACCTTGTTTTTAAAGATGCACCGGAGTACCAATACTTTAAGACAAACGGCTCGATAGGATACAGCGGTATATTTTTTAACCGTAAGTTTGATGATTTTAGCCACGGAGCCGTTCAAACTAAAAGCCCGGCCGATAGGTTTGGCCCATCGTACAAGGCCCCCGCTGGTTATTTTTCAAGGGCAAACCTTGATTTTACCAAAAACAATGCACCGCTAACCTCGCTGTTTGGCTTTACTTACGGCCGTAGGTTTCTTAACAACAAATTAGGGTTTATAATTGCCGATAGCTACCAAAACCAATATTACGGCACAAACTCGCAGTTTAACAATGCGCAGCTGGATACCCGGCCGGGCAAAGGCTTTCAGCCGGTTATTTCGGATGTGGCCAATCGCACGTATTCAACCCAGCAGCTAAACAATGGTTTATCTGGCCATTTAGATTATAAGTTTGATAAAAATAATAAAATCAGCCTTGACAATGTTTTCCTGTATACCCATTTAGCGCAAACACGACTGAGTATCGATACTTCTATACTCGGCGGAAACGGCGGCCGTGTTGGGCCGGGTACAGGTACGGTATTTAACGATAATCGCTCCACTATTCAAAACCAGTATGTTGAGAACCTTAAATTAACCGGTAAGCACGTAATTGCCGATCATTTCCAGTTTGATTGGGCCGGGGTGTATTCAAATGCCACCCAGAAATCGCCGGACAGGGCGGATATTTCTATCAATCACCTGGTAAACCCTGACTTTACGAGCACGCCCGACTTCTTCGATAACGTATCCCGTATCTGGCAGCGAAATTCGGATAAAGACCTGAGCGCAATAGCAAATCTCGGCTACAAAACCGGGCTTGGCGAAAAAAGCTCGCTCGAAATTAAGGTGGGCGGCTTGTACAGGCACAGCATACGTTTCAATTCGCAAAACGAATATACCTTGCGGCCCACTGCCACCGCCAATGGCGTAAAGCGCCCCTTTACAGATATATACAACGCCGACTGGATAGTATATGATGTAACCGGCTCATTAGCCAGCGACAAAGCGAACTACACCGCTTACGAAAATATAACTGCAGGCTACGGCGAAATAAAACTAACCCTTGATAAGCTTGATGTAGTGGGCGGTATACGCACCGAGGGTACGGTACAGGGTTATGATACGCACCCGGTAGTGCTGGATATACGAAGCAACGCCAAAAAAACATATACCGACCTTTTGCCAAGCCTGCAGCTAAAATATCAGCTTACAGATAATTCAAACATAAGGGCATCGTACTTTAAGTCTATCTCGCGGCCAGCTTTATTTGAGCTGG
Organism: Mucilaginibacter sp.; assembly: GCA_040003105.1. Classification (GTDB taxonomy): domain Bacteria; phylum Bacteroidota; class Bacteroidia; order Sphingobacteriales; family Sphingobacteriaceae; genus Mucilaginibacter. The sequence continues at coordinate 2,419 of JBDUDE010000090.1, forward strand.
TACCAACGCCGACACTTGGCCAGGCTACCGATGTCACCGGTAACCCGCTGGTTCAGCATACCGTTGCTGACAACTACGATTTGCGCTTTGAACTTTATCCCGGTAAGGAGGAGCAACTGTTTGTAGGCGGTTTCTATAAAAACATTATCAACCCAATTGAATTTGCACTTAACGATGTAAATGGTGGCCAGCTCAATACATCGCCGCAAAATTTTGGTACAGCCAAGGTTACAGGTGCAGAAATAGTATACAGCCGGTATTTTGGTGATATTGGTGTGTCAGGAAATTATACCTATACCTATTCAAACATTAAAACTACCAAAATATACACCTCGACCGACGCAGCCGGGGTAACCACATCGGTACCTAAGCTGCAGGACAGGCCGTTGCAAGGGCAAACCGGCGATGTGATAAACCTTTCGCTGTTGTATAAAAATGATAAGCAAAAGGCATTTGTTCAATTGGCCTACACTTATACCAGCAAAACCTTAGCGCTGGTTTACAGCAACTATGGTTACGATTATTACCAGCAACCACAGTCGTTTTTAGCGCTGTCGGGCGAGAAACAGGTGAGCAAGCACTTTACGCTTACTGCCAAAGTGAACAACCTGTTAAATACGCCTACAACCATAAAAATTAATAACCTGGTGCAATCAAAAGATGTTTACAACGCGAGCTTTAACGCAGGCTTCCGTTATTCACTTTAATTCAAACGAACATGAAAGCAAAATATATTTATAAGGTAATTGCAGGTTTTATATTGGTTGCATTTGTTGCCTCGTGCAAAAAAGCAGAGCTCACAACCTTTACCAAAATTAAAATACCATCGTCAAGCCCTATACAGCCGGGCAACATCAGCGGCTTTCTAAAAGGGACGTTGTTAACCGGCCAAACCTATACTATAACTGCCGATATCACGGTAAAAAAAGGCGACACCCTTGCGTCGCAGCCGGGGGCAATTGTTGTGGTTAAAAACAATGCACAAATAAACATACAGGGTGTGCTGCAACTATTGGGTACTAAAGACCAGCCTGTATTTTTCAACTCGGATACAAACCTGCCGGGCACCTGGGGTGGCTTACAATGCGATACCGCACAGGCAATAACCATTTTATGGACGCACATTGACAATACCGGCGGGCCCGACGCATCGGGCAGCGCCAGGGGCACGCTAAAGGTTAAAAAAGCTATTAATGTTGATATCGAAGATTCGTGGTTTACCAACGGCCAGGATGATTTAATGGCGATAAGCAATGGCGCTAAAGTAAAGCTGCTGCGGAATACCATAAGTTCATCAGGCAGTACAGACGGCGAAGGCATAAACCTGAAGACCGGTGTTACGGGTATTGTTGCATACAACGTGGTGTTTAGCCAGGCGGGCTCGGGTATTAAGCTCGAAACAAGCTCGTCGAAGCCATTCCCGCAAACCGAGGTGGATGTTTATAACAACACGCTGGTGGCTATTGGCTGGCGACGGGGAAGCGCCGAACCCGGTCGTGCAGTATCTGTTGGCGTAAACGCAATAGGGCATATTTACAATAATATTATTGTAAACTGCTACCATGGTCTCGAGCTGTTTACCGATGGCGATATCGTGAAAACTACCTATGGCAACAATCTCTTTTACGCTACGGTGGACCATTATACCGACCTCGTTGACCCAACCCTTCAAATTGATATCCGCGCAGGTTTTTATCCAGCCGGTGCATCAGGCACACCACAATCTACCGATTTAATTTCGGCAAAAGTTGGTGAGCTTAATCCGATGTTTGTTAAGTTTGACGGTACGGTGGCGGCGCCTAACGGTTTCCCCAACACCAACGATTTCAGGCTGCAAAATGGCTCGCCGGCGTTTGGGGCAGGCAATACGAACTTCCACAATGGTTTAGGCAACCAGGATTTGGGCGCTTATACTACAGATGGCAAAGGAAATCAGCATTAACAAACGAAATTAAGAAAAGAACAAACGGATATTATTATGAAAAAAATCACATCAATTTTAACCTGCACCGGCATACTTTTTTTTGCCGCTTTAAGTGCATCGGCCCAAACATACAAACTTGAAAAAACAATTGCACTGCCCGGCGATGGCGGCTATGACTATGCTTTTATCGACCAGGAAAATCATGTGCTTTATGCATCGCACGGCACTGCGGTAAATGTGGTCGATTTAAAAACAGAAACGGTCATCGGCACAATTGGCGATATGAAAGGCGTACACGGTATTGCCGTGGTAAACGAATTAAACCGCGGCTTTATCAGCGATGGCAAAGGAAACGCAGTTGTTGCCTTTGACACCAAAACCCTAAAGACCATTAAAGCGATACCGATTACCGGCACAGATGCTGATGGGATAATTTACGACCCGTTCTCGAAAAAAATATTTGCTTTTGAAGGCGATAGCCATGCAGTTGTTATTGTTGACCCGGTGGAATTAAAACAGGTTGGCAAAATAGACTTAGGCGGCGGCCCCGAGTTTGCCGTATCTGACGGAATGGGCCTGGTTTATAATAACCTGGAAGACAAAAGCAGTCTAAACGTTATTGACTCAAAGGTGATGAAAGTGATAAAAACTTACCCGTTAACGCCATGCGGCGGCCCGACAGGGCTTGCGTTTGATAAGGTAAACAACCGCTTGTTTACCGTTTGCCGCGAAAATAAGGGCATGAGCGTGATTGACGCAACTACGGGCAAAGTAATACAAACCCTGCCAATTGGCGCAGGGGTTGACGCCGTTATATACGATGCGGCGAATAAATTGGTAATAGCATCAAACGGTGATGGCACCGCCAGTATTTTTAAGCAGGATAGCGCCGACAGCTACAGCGCACTCCAAACTTTAGCCACGCAAAACCGGGCGAAAACCATGGCAATGGATATGAGTACCCATAAACTATATTTCCCCGTTGCAGATTTTCAAAATGGCACTAAAACCCGGGTTGCTGGTAGTTTTAAACTGCTTGTGTTTAGCCTGCAATAGTTTAAATAATAATTAAGTTTTGATATGAAACGCAGAGACTTTGTAAGAAATACAGCCCTTACTGCCATAGGCGCATCGTTTATAGCACCGTTGGCGGGATTTGCAGAAGACAGGGTTACCCATTTTGAAAGCGAGGATCTTACGCTTTTACCAGCAATAAAAGACGATTACGCCCTGCATTTTATGGCGCTCGGCGATTGGGGCCGCAATGGTGAATATGACCAGGTAGAAGTAGCCAAACAAATGGGTTTATGGGGTGCCGCTCACCCAAATGATTTTGTGGTTTCGGTAGGGGATAATTTTTATCCTAAAGGCGTGGTAAGTGAGTTCGACCCGTTGTGGCATTACTCGTTCGAGAACATTTATACCGCCCATTCCCTGCAATGTGACTGGTTTCCGGTGATGGGTAATCATGACTACCATTCGGATGTTGACGCCCAAATCCGTTACAGCAAGATAAGCCGCCGGTGGAACTTGCAATCGTTATATTATTCAAAAGAGATTTCGATAAGCAAAGGCGGCAAGGACAAGGAAACAGGCAGCCAAAAACAAAAAGGCCCTGAAAAAGCGCTTCTGGTAATGATAGATACCGACCCGTTTTTACATGAAGCAAAAGCGGCGCAGGTTGAAACGCAAATGAAATGGCTGCACGAAACGTTGGGTAATGCATCCGCCGATGTAAAGTGGAAAATTGTGATAGGTCATCATCCGCACTATACTGTTGGCCCGCGTATAAATAACTCGGACACCCTGACTATGCGCAAGGCCCTGTCAAAAACGTTTGAAGATTATAAGGTTGATGTTTACCTGACCGGTCACGAACATTCGTTACAACACTTAAAGCCGGAAGGCACCACCCACCTGTTTATTTCGGGGGCCGGTTCTGAGTTAACGCCGGTAACATCCGGCATCCCTTACAGCAAGTTCCAGGCTTCGGAACATGGGTTTATGCATTTTTCTATCGATGCAAAACGGTTGAATGTTAAAGCCATTAATTACAAAGGCGATGTACTTTACGAAACGGAGCTGACTAAATAACGTACCATAGTTAATAAGGTAGAATAAATTTTTGATAGGGCCATCCGCAGGGGTGGCTTTATTTATTTTGAAAAAATATTCGTCACCAAAATAGGTATTCCCTATAACTAAAAATTTGGTTTGATAATTATAAATCCTATCTTTAACAATACTAATTGTTTACAAAAGTCGGATTGTGCCTCTTATAATTTCGGTTTTTTATTATAAACCTTAAACCGCATGATGCTTAAATATTTTAAGATAATTGTTGTACTGGTTGCTATGGCGCTTCCGTTTGCTTCTCTGGCGCAAGTAACAGTTACTGGTCGTGTTTTAAACCAGGCCGATGCCAAACCGACTGGCGATAAAACCGCCGCCGATGGCACCTTTACGCTTAAAAATGACAAGCCCGGACCTGACGATAAGCTGAAGAATTATAAAAGCACCCATATTACCGAACAAGCCTATCTGCATTTCGACAAGCCTTACTATGCTGCCGGCGATACCATGTACTTTAAAGCCTATGTAACCGTGGGCGAACGTCACGAACTATCAGCCTTAAGCGGCGTGCTGCATGTCGACCTGGTAAACACGCAAAATAAAGTCGACCAGTCGCTGCTGCTGAAAATAAGCGGAGGCGTTTGCTGGGGCGATTTTGCCCTGCCCGACTCATTACCCAAAGGTGAATACCGGGTAAGGGCTTACACCAAATGGATGCTCAATGATGGCGATGGGGCCGTCTATAAACAGACTGTGCCGGTAGGTTCGGCCCTGCAAACCAAAGTACCCGAAAGCGGGGCAAGGCAACCGGTTACCGGTAAACCAGAGTTACAGTTCTTCCCGGAAGGCGGTGCGCTTATCAGCGGTGTAAAATCCAAAATTGCATTTAAGGCTATTGGCTTTAACGGGCTTGGCCTGGATGTAAAGGGAACGATAACAGACAATAACGGGAGTACCGTCACCACGTTCGCATCAACCCATTTAGGGATGGGCTACATTGATATAACGCCGGAAGCAGGAAAAAGCTATAAAGCCAATGTTACGTTTGCCGATGGGGCGCAAAATACTGTCGACCTGCCAATGCCGTTACAACAGGGTATAACCTTATCAGTTAACAACGACTCGCTACAGAAGGCCACGGTGTTTGTTAACGTGAATAAATCATACTTCGAACAAAATCGTGATAAGGATTACCAGTTAATTATTTATTCGGGCGGGGTAATAATATCGTTTAGCTGCCCGCTTGACAGTACGTCCGTGAAGTTTGATTTGGTGAAGCGCAGACTGCATACCGGCGTTAATACAGTTACCTTGTTCTCACCGGCAGGCGAACCTTTGGCCGAGCGTTTATTTTTTGTGCAGAACTATGATAAGCTTAGCGTGGCCATCAGCAGCGATAAAACAACTTATGCCGCCCGCGAAAAGGTAAACATCAAAATAAAGGCAAAAAACCGCGCCGACTCCACTGTTGCCGGCCATTTTTCGGTATCTGTGATCGATGAGGGCAAGGTGCCTGTTGATGAAAATGCAGAGAACACTATACTGAGCAGCTTGCTTTTAACAGACGATTTAACGGGTAATGTTGAACAGCCCAATTATTATTTCAACAATATCAGCACCGAAACCCTTAAAAATCTTGATTTGGTGATGCTTACGCATGGCTACAGACGGTTTGAATGGAAGGAAGTATTAAGTAGCAACACTAAACCGCCTACGCAACAGCCGGAAACGAGCCTCGAAATAAGTGGAGTAGCAGAAACTTTGGGCGGAAAACCGCTAAAAAATGGCATTGTATCGCTTATCCGTCTTGCAGGCGGCGGCCTATCGAGCTATACTACCGACGAAAATGGGAACTTTAAATTCAATAACCTTGAATTTTTAGATTCTACCCGTTTTGTATTGCAGGCGGTAACCAAAGATGGGCGCAACAAAACCCAGTTGGTATATAAAACAGGCATCATCCCTGGCGTAGCCGCATTGCACAGCGATAATATTGACGTTAATCAGCAAATGACTGCTTACATAAAAAATAAAAAAGAACAACTAAACGAGTACACCAGGTACGGCTTGCCAAAAGGAATTATGCTTAAAGAGGTTAAAATAAAGGAGCAAAAAGCCAAAAATAATTACCGTTCATCAGTATTAGGCGGCCCGGGCATTGCTGACCAGGTTGTGCATATGGATGATATTACAACCGGTGGGCAGCTATCCGATAAGTTGAACGGTCTGCTTAGGGGAGTGCTTTTTTTGAATACAGGCGGACGGTCTACACCCGTACTAAACGGCAGTAGAATGCTGGTTGTTGTTGACGGGGTAGTGATGTCGGATAAGCCACCGTTTGACGTAAATAGTTTGGGAAATGATGTTGAAACGGTGGAAGTGCTGAAATATGCGAATGCTGCCATATATGGCAATGGCTCCGGGCATGGCGTTGTGGTTTTTACCACCAGGATTGGCGGACGGAATATGAAAGACATTCCCTCATTTGGCATATTGCCTATTACCCCGCACGGCTATTATTTGTCGCGGGTATTTTATTCGCCGCGTTATGATAGCCCGGCAACTGATCTTAAAAAGAAAGATTTAAGAACAACTATTTATTGGAATCCCGAAATAAACACAGGCAAAGACGGCAACTCCTCTGTTGATTTTTATAATGCAGATGGCCCCGGCTCTTATCGTATGGTTATTGAGGGTACCGACGGAAAAGGGAATTTAGGCCGGCAGGTTTTTAGGTACACGGTGCAATAACATAAAGTGGAAAGCGGCCCTGATTCAAACAAATGAAAGAGAAAAACGCGTTTCTACTTTGAACCTGTGGCCCTGACCCCGGCGTTGAAACAATCAATTAGTACTAAAAATTTACTGTCTTGCAGATTTTATTTTATCGGTGATTATTTTGCCACCGATAGCCACGCCGACTATTATTAAAAACACTATGTTATTATTAACGGGTAAAGTGTCAGCTGCGCTGTTCTCTGCTGCTTTGTTGCCGGTTTTACC
>JBDUDE010000819.1:0-9398 GCA_040003105.1 Mucilaginibacter sp.
ATTTAATATCAATGGTTTACCAGTAAATTTTGATACGCTTTAATAACAATATAATTGATGCTGTGTCACTTGTATACTATTAAAATTACCTAACCGCCAACCATTTTAATACCATGCTCATGAAAAAAATAAATTTACTTTTGGCGCTCATTTTGCTTTTTACAGCGCCGATTTCTGCGCAAACTGTAAAAGTTGCCGTCGCCGCCAACCTTCAGGCGGTAATAAAAGAACTGCAAACCGGCTTTAAAAATAAAACCGGCATTGTGATTGAACCGATTGTCGGCTCATCGGGAAACTTAACAACGCAGGTTAAAAATGGGGCACCTTTCGATGTTTTTTTATCAGCCGATATGAACTTCCCGAACGCATTGTTTAAAGCCGGTTTTAGCGCCAAAAAGCCGGTGGTTTATACGCAGGGGAGTTTAATTATATGCAGCAACCAAAATATTGGATTTGAGAATTGGGAAAGGTTGTTACTTACCGAGAGGGTGAAAAAAATCGCCATCGCCAACCCGGGTATAGCGCCTTATGGCAAAGCTGCGCAGGAAGCTTTGGGCAAAAGAGGGATATTGGATGATATTAAGTCAAAAATTGTTACCGGTGAAAGCATATCGCAGGTAAATACATACATTACCACCGGTGTTGTTGAAGTTGGCTTTACCACCCAGGCGCTGGTTGATGACCCGGCTGTTAAAACCAAGCTTTACTGGAAGGCTATCGACCCGAAACTATATTTACCCATTGAACAGGGGATGGTGTTGCTGAAACATGGCGCAGGTAATACTAATGCAGCGAGATTTTACCAATATGTATTAAGTGCACCTGCAAAGGCGATATTTGGGAAGTTTGGGTATAAGGTGCAATAGATGCCGGGTAAAGGATTCAACGTTCATAAAAAACAAATAACCATTTTGTCATTCTGAGCGTGAGCGAAGAATCTTCTACAAGCGACATAAGCGCGGATAAGTATAGCGCAGACTTATCCAGTTGTAGAAGATTCTTTACTGCGTTCAGAATGACAAAGAGAACTTTTATTAATGGATTTCACCCCCATCTACCTCACGCTAAAATTAGCCGCAATTACGACGCTGCTATTGCTGGTTATTGGCTTGCCGGTTGCCTGGTGGCTATCAAGGGGGCGGTCGTTTTTTAAGATAGCGCTGGAGGCTATTATTACTATGCCCTTGGTTTTGCCGCCATCGGTGCTGGGGTTTTATTTGCTGCTGGCTTTTAGTCCGCAGCATGGCATTGGGTTATGGCTGCAAACAACTTTTGACGTGCAGTTTGTATTTTCGTTCAAAGGCCTGGTGCTGGCATCCATAATTTACAGCTTGCCTTTTATGATTGGACCGATAAAATCGGCGCTGCAACAATTGCCGGCATCGCTGGCGCAGGCATCATACAGTTTGGGCAAAAGCAGGTGGCAAACTTTTGTAAAAGTGCTGCTGCCAAATATAAAGCCATCGTTATTAACTGCTATCGTGCTCACCTTTGCCCACACTGTCGGCGAGTTCGGCGTGGTGCTGATGATAGGGGGCAATATCCCCGGCGTTACCCGCGTGGCGTCTATTGCCGTGTACGATTCTGTTGAACAAATGGATTACCATACTGCCAATGTTTATTCCCTTATACTGTTCGCCATTACTTTTGTGCTGGTGATAGCCGTGTTCATCTTTAATAAATACCAGTTAAAAAGCCCTTTGGAATGATTAGCATCGATATTGAAAAAAAGCTAAAGGCCTACAAGGGGCAACACCTATTGCAAATAAAACAGCAGTTTGCTGCGGGTAGCATTACCAAAATTTACGGGCCATCCGGCGCGGGCAAAACAACGTTGTTAAAAACGATTGCAGGGTTTACTGAACCCGAAAAGGGAAAGATTATAGTTAACGATGTCTTTTGGTTTGATACCGACGCCAAAATCAACCTGCCGCCCCAAAAACGCATGGCCGGCTTTGTTTTCCAGGATTACGCCCTGTTCCCAAACATGACCGTGGTTGAGCATTTGGAGTATGGCACAACTGATAAGGACTGGATAAACCGGTTGCTGACTATAGGCAAACTGGAGCCTTTTGCCACCCATAAACCCGAATACCTATCCGGCGGGCAACAGCAACGACTGGCTATTTTACGGGCATTGTCCATAAAACCAAAACTGCTGCTGATGGATGAACCATTTTCGGCCCTCGACCCGGATAATAAAGCGGCTTTAATTGAGGAGTTAAAATTGGTGTTTAAGGAACTTGGCACAACTGTGTTGATTGTTACACATAATCCGCAGGAGCTGGATGGGTTGACAAGATCCGAGATGAATATTAAATAAATTTGGCTGCCTTGCGCGTCGGGTTGAAACCCGGCACTACAATATGCATCGAGCCGCCGGCTCTTTAGGGAACGAACGGAATTCGCGCCAATTCGCCTTAATTCGTGGAATTCGTGTCAATTAATGTATTTCCATTGCCACATCGCTGCCGTTTATTGAAAGGCTGATTATTTTCGATTTATCAAACGTATTTTGCAGCACAACGTTTGCTTTTGTCTTAGCGGTGTCGGCAACGCCATCATCGGTAACTGCCGTCCAGCGATTGCCCACGCCGTAAGCGAAGTTTACATAATATTTGTTGTACAACGCTATTGCTTTTGCCTTATCGGTACTTTGGCTGGATAAATTCACCTTAATATAGAAGTGGCGCGTTTTATCGGTACTGATATATGCCCCGTACGCTCCCCCGAACAAAACCTTGCTCTTATATCCCTCGGCACCCATTAGTTTAAGCATCTTATTTTCTTCGCCGCGTATTTGTTTATACGCTGTTTTTCGGTAACCATAAAACTCTTTTAATGCCTTAACAAAAGCTTGCAGCTCAACGTAATCTGCACCCGTGTTTTCTGTAAATGCAGCATCCTGCATGTGTGCCCAGGTGCCTGATTTTATCAAGATGTTATCTTCATCGAATAAGCTCCCTTTGCCGGTTTCAGCATTCGCCTCTTTTGACGTTTTATTGGCATAATCCCATTCCAGATCGCCGGTGAGCCGCCCCCTTTTATAGTCGCCAAAGATATAATCACCCTCCTTATTAACTAATATTCCCTTTCCGTTGGTTTGGTTAGCCGTAAAATAACCGTAGAAATAGGTTTTGTTTAACACCAGTTCGCCCAGCCCGTCTAGTAAGCTGTTTTTGAAATTCCCCACATAGTAACCGCCTTCCATCACTTTTAACCCAAAGCCATTTTCACAGTCTCCAAACTGGCAGCCCTTTTTGGTGGTATCCACTGCTACCACCGCCCCTTTAAAAAATATACCCGACTGCACCAACTCATTCTTTTCGTTATAAACGGCGCCATCGCCAGCAATTTGATTGTCAATAAGCGAACCCTGGTAAGTACTGCCGTTATTGTAAAATTTCATGCGCCCTATGCCGTTTATACCACCATCTATAAACGTCCCGCTGTATACATCTTCACTAAAATATTGTTTCGCGCCAAAATTGCCGTCGCAGTTCCCTAAAAGGCATTCGTCACCCTTTTTGCTGTCGTTATATAGTTCGATAAAATCATTGCCACCTGATGCATAAATTTTTACAACGACAAAATCAGCCGGGCTTTTTAAATAATATACCGAATCGCCCAGGTGGTTAACGTCGTTTTTAAAAACCCAGCTTGCGCCCAGGCATTTTCTAAAATCCGCCAATATATCTTTTGCCTCTTCCCTGCCGGACGTACCTTCGGTCATAACCATGGCGTCATAGGCAAAGACATGCCGCTCGTCATCGTACTTTATAAATTGACTATCAAATTCACCAGGTTTTACCCATAGGTTTATTAAAGGTCTAAAATGTTGGGCTTTGTCGTATTTATCAGCAACCACGGTACCTCTTATGGCGGTTAACGCTGAGTCGGCAGCAACAACCTTTATAATTTGCTGCAGGTTATCACAGCTTAATTGCTGGGCGCGGGCAGTTAAAAAAATAATGGAAAGTAAGATTGTTGCTGCGAAGGCAAGGGGCAAACGATTAGGGGCTGTCATAATTACAATATTTATGCAGCCATAAAGTTCAAGTAACCAAAGGGTATAAAAAGTAGTAAAAAAGTAGTAATTTGAATGACACTAATGGTCACGAATTGGATTGAACCATTGTCAACCCAATTCGTAAAATTGAGGCCTGCTATAATGCAGCAGCAATAGCCGATATAGATGCCCGTTTGGTATAATCCTTATCAAATTGTACAAAAACAATTTTACCCGAGCCATTGATAACATAGGTAGCCGGAACCGGCAGCACGTGGTCTTTATTGCCATTGTTTTTCTCAAGGTCGATGCCGTAATTTTTTAGTTTGGCATTCAGGGCATCGTCAACCCGGTAATTAACATCGTAGGCTTTCATTATTTTATAACCCTTATCTTCAATAATAGAAAACGAGGCATGCGTTTTTTCAACGGTTTTATTGATGTTCTCGCCGGTTTCGGGTGTTACGCCAATTACGTAGGCGCCTTTGGCGGTTAGCAATTGTAATGAATCCTGCAGTTGCTGGATGTGCTTATTGCAATATGGGCACCATTGGCCGCGATAGAAAAACAGCACCACTGATTTATGCTGCTTTAATAAAGTTTTTAGGTTAAGTGATTGGCCCGTGTTGTCGGCGGCAGTAAATTGAGGGGCTTCTGCGCCCGTTTTTAGTCCGTTTTGTGCCGAAGCCTGTAAAGTAAAAAATAGGGCAACGGCTATAAGTAGGTATTTTCTCATTTTCTTAAGGATATAATTTTTTAGAATAAGTAGAGAAGGGGCTTAACCCCCTTCTCCGTAAAAAACAAAACAACTCACATTTTGCCTGAAGTGTCTTTTTTCATTTTGTCCATTTTCTTTTTCTCCATCTTGTCCATCTTCTTTTTCTCCATTTTGTTCATCTTCATTTTGCTCATTTTGCCGGTATCGGTAAGAGCAACTGTGGTTAAAGATAAATGGTTAACTGGTTTTGCCTGGCTGGTTAGCGATAAGCAAGCTACAATGGCAGTTGCTAAAACCGCGCCCGAAATAATTGATTTCATACTTTAATTTTTTAGTTTTTATGTTATTTCCGGGTTAGTCGGGCATAAATTATAAACCTTACAAAGTATTTTAAATAACACGAATGGTCACGAATCATATGACACGAATGGTCACTAATTTTTTCGAATTACACGAATTGGGAACGCGAATTTTTAATTGGATGAGGAAAATGCGGGCGTATTGGTTGTGCGCACCGGGTTGAAACCCGCCGCTACAATATTGGCCGGGCCGGCGGCTCTTTAGTATTCGATTTGAGCATGGCTTTCGGACTGAAAATTCGCGTTAATTCGTGGAATTCGTGCCTTTCAATTCGTGCCTTTTAATTCGTCCTCAATCCGTCCCTGCAACTCGTTCTTGAAGTTTTCATCAAGCTTATAATCCGGATGCATTGAACTGCGGAAAAGCTCCTGTACCATTTGGTTGATGACATGGCTTTGTTTTTTGTAAATGCGGCAAAACGAGCAGCCAAACAAATGCACACGCAACTCGAAATACTCGCGGATGGTGATTTTCCCTATGGACTTTTTTTCTATCAGGAAAGTAGCCTGTTTACAGTTATATATAACTTTTTTCAAATAGCTCATAGTGTTGATTTTTAAATCCAGTTTCGCTGCAGGCATGCACGCAGGTTAAGCTTGGCGCGGTGGATGATTACCCAAAAATTGGCCTGCGTAACCTTCAGCTCGGTGCAAATTGTTTCCGTCGGCTCCTCATCAATGTGCTTCATGGTAAATACAGACATCCACAATGCTGGCAACTTTTGCAGGCAGCGTTTCATTATCGCTTCAAATTCTTTGCCTACCAGTTTGTCGGTATCTTCAATGCCAAATTCTTTGGGGCCGCTGCTTTTTGTCCAGTGCCCATCGTCCGCATTAAAGAAATCGTTTTGCTCGTCCTCCGCTGCTTTTTCGCTTATGTTTTGAAGCCCCGACGACTTTTTCCGGTACACGTCAATTATTTTATTTTTGAGGATAGCAGTAAGCCACGTTCGTTCGGAACTTTTACCCTGGAAGCCTGTTGTTTTTTGCAGAGCGGCTAAAAAAGTGTCCTGCACAAGGTCGCGCGCAAGTTCTTCATTGTTAATGCGGGTTATAGCAAAGCCGTAGAGGTAATCGGCGTGGGCTGCAACCCATTGGTGAGGATTTAGTTGATGCTGCATAGTATATTAAAAACGCAATTTGCGCTAATCAATTCAAATTTAACGAATTGATTAGCGGTTCAATTGATGCTTAGTCGGTAATATAACTAAATGCTTACAAAAAATTTGAAAGCGGGGTTTGGGTAACGGTTTCAGCCGATTACCTGGCATAAAAAAGGCAGTCCTGCCCGCTCAATATTAATCAGTAAAGAAGGAAAAAAGAAAGATTACTTATGCTTAATGCAGCACAATATTACTCCCCATATCTTCCAGTGCAACACCCTTAGTTTCTGGCATCATCTTCCATACATAAAGCAATTGCAGCACCATCATACAGGCAAAAAAGCCAAATATGTAAGCGCCGGGCACATTGGCTGCAAAATACGGGAACACCTGCGCTACCAGCGCCGCAAACACCCAGTGCGTTAAACAACCGAACGAAGTTCCGCTTGCCCGTACCGAGTTTGGAAACAACTCAGACAGGAACACCCAGATAACCGCTCCCTGCCCGATGGCATGTGCCGCAATAAAAACAAACACGTAATACACTATCATACTATGGTCGGTGCCGTTAAACGAGAAAGCGATTAAGGAAAGCGATATAATATAACCAAACGACCCGATGAACATCAGCGAGCGACGGCCAAAGCGGTCGATTAAATACCAGCCTGTTATGGTGAATATTAAGTTAATTACGCCAATACCCACGGTTGATAACAGGGCACCACTGCGCTGTATGCCGGCCATTTCAAACACCTTTGGCGCAAAGTAAATAATTGCATTAACGCCCGAAAGCTGGTTGAAAAAGGCAATTAAAAATGCGAGCACTAACGGCTTGTAAAATTTTTTGCTGAATAAAGACTCTTTGGTTGACGAAACTGAGTTCTTTATTTGGTCAATCATGGAATCAGTAGCTTCGCCGGTAAGCAGCAGTACTTGTTTGGCAGCAGCATAATCCTTTTTATAGAGCACCAGCCAGCGTGGTGTTTCAGGCGTGAAGAGCATCAACACCGAGAATGCGATTGATGGCAAAGCCACTACACCCAGCATCCAGCGCCAGTCGTTTTCGCCACCAAAGCCTTGTAACAGAAAGTTTGAAAAATATGCCACCAGGATACCGGCAACAATGTTTAGCTGGAACGAAATTACCATGCGGCCGCGATATTTTGGCGGGGCAATTTCTGAAATATACACCGGCGCCACTACCGATGACGCGCCAATGGCCAAGCCACCTATAAAACGGAACACCATGAATAAATAAACGCCGGTTGACAGCGCCGCACCTAACGAGGTGATGAAAAACAATACGCCAATCCAAAGCAACGTTTTTTTACGCCCTATTTTATTTGCAGGTATATTACCCAGTGCCGCCCCAACCGCGGTGCCATATAACGCCATGGCTATGGCCGTGCCATGCATCAGGTCGCTTAGTCCCCATAGCTTTTGGATGGCTTGTTCGGCGCCCGAAATTACGGCAACATCCAAACCAAAAAGCAGGCCGCCTAACCCAACGGTTATTGACCACAGCACAAGTTTTTTATTCATAGCGATTTAAAAATAGGTTTATGATAACGGGAAGCAATATATGCTAATTCGGGCAAATAATGATGTTTTTTGTAGGAGACACAATACTAGTGTCTCCCGCATGCAGGTGCGTCAAACACAGGTATTGAATAACATGGTTCAGAGACACAAAGTATTGTGTCTCTACGGTTAATCACGCACCGTCCCTGTATTTCGCTCCCATCAATTTATTTGGTTGCAGGTACAGGCAATCATTTTTAAAATCAAGTATCATATTAAACCGTTTCAGTAAATCGTTGCCGAAGTTATTAATCTCAAATCCGGCCGGGTTTTTACCGCCTAAAATGGAGGCCGGGATATTGCTTAGCGCAAAACCATTTACGTTTAATAGCGGTGCAAGCACTATTTTAATTTCAAATTTTACGCCCCTTGGGTTTCTCAACACCGTTGTTTTAATCAACTTTAAATCAGCCGCGAAATTCCGGTTGGTGGCCCAGGCACTGTCTAAAATAACAGCCTGGTCGGCGCCGGTGTCCATTAAAAAATCACCCGGATATATCTTATCACCTTTTTTAAAACTGCCCTTAGCTATAACAAAGGAGTTTTTAAAGTCCAGTTTCGATTTGGCGTAGCCTTTCAATCCTTTTGGCAATTTTGAATGGATTACAATAATGCTTTTGTCATAATCAATTTCCACGCTTTTACCTTCAAACAGGTTCCAGCCAAAGCGGCCGTCCATTTCGTGGGCGGTTATTGTTGTTACACCAACCTCTGGGCTGTTCCAAACTAAACGGCCCATTTGTATTTTAAATACCTTGTTCAGATTATTATAATCCGGAACGGCATTACCAGATAAAGCGCCGGGTTGGTTCGACAACAATTTCGTCTTTTTCAGGATTGCGTCTTTTGTTAACCGGAAATCCCACGACCCGGTATCGAAATGTATGGTTAAAGTATCGGTACCGTTCACTATAGCCTTTACGGCAATAGCATTATAGGAGGTAAGGTTAAAGGGTATTGTATCGTGTGTAGCAACACCATTTTTCACCGGATTATCAGGCGGTATGGCGCTGGCAATTTGGGTATAGCACGAGTCCTTCCCGTTCAACACCACAACAAAGTTAAACCGGGTTCCGGGCTTTACCTTTACTTTGATGGAATCAATATCGGTATAAAAAGTAACCCACTTTGTTTTGCGCGTTCTATCGGCAGTGAAAACATCCGGCTTGATTTTGGGCGATAGCGACCAGGCATTTTTATCAAGATAACCGCCATCGTTTATAGCAACGCGCTGTGACGTGGCTTTGATTACGGGTAGTTTTGTTTGTGCGAAAACCGGCTGTATTAAAAAAAGCAGTAGGAGGATGCGGTAGTGTTTCATGTATATTTTTAGATGCTGCAATGTCATTAAAATACCCGGAAAATCCGCTTAAAATTATGCTATAGTGAAACCGCTCAACGATATATAATAAAATGGGAAAACCGGCATTTGAATCCGGCACGGAAATGCCCGAACAGGCAAGAAGGAACACAATGCAACGTCGGGCCGCTAAAATCTTAACCACCGAATATTGAAAAACGGCCTCCCGCCGGACTTAAACAAGCTAGAGGTTGACGTCTATTCGGCGAACCCTACGACGCCTTCTTGTTCAAATAATGCTCGACAGACGCTATTGAACTACCAACAG
>JBDUDE010000644.1:0-9384 GCA_040003105.1 Mucilaginibacter sp.
AGCCGGCAATTGCAGGTAACATCATCGTTCGTCAGCGTGGTACAAAACACAATCCAGGCCTAAACGTAGGTATTGGCCGGGATCATACCTTATTTGCTTTGGCTGAAGGTATTGTAACATTCAAAAAGAAAGCAGACAACCGTTCATACGTATCTGTATTGCCTCTTGAAGTTGCGCCTGTTGCAGAAGATGCAGCACCTGCACCGAAAGTAAAAGCAGAGAAAAAAGTTGTTGAAGCAAAAGCACCTGTAGCTGAAGCTGCACCGGTTGCTGTTGAAGAAACTCCTGTTGCTGAAGAAGCAGCTCCAAAAAAGAAAGCAGCCCCGAAAAAGAAAGCTGCTGATGCTGAAGAAGCTCCTGCCGCTGAGTAATCAGCGAGCAGTAAACATATTTAAAGCCCGGATTTAGTAATAAGTCCGGGCTTCTTTGTGTTTAACCTTGTAGAGACGCGAGGCATCGCATTTCTCTACAAAAGAAATGCGAATATTTTGTTTTGTTATAATTTCACCGCCACACTGTCCTTTTTCAACCCGAAAGACATCAGCGTAAATGAATCGTTTTCGAATATCACTTTGTCGGTGACGAAAGCAGGGGCTTTATATTTCGCATAGTCTTTATTGGTTAACAAAACCATGCTTACGTTATAACTATTGAACAGCCTTGCCGCACTAATTGGGGTTGATGTGCTCAAATAGCTCAACATAGCATTCCTGTCGCTTTCACGTTGATCATAGCTGATATACGGGTTAGAGAAATACGTTTCCACCGACACCATTTTAATAGCAGAAGGCATCACCGGGAAAAGCGATAAATCGTGCTCGCAGAGCAGCACGTTATTAAGCGGTACGTTTTTGGTGATAAAATCATAAACGGCAATCTTGTCTTTTTCATTCCCTTTGTCGATAGCCGCCTGTCTTAATTCCGAAAAATCATATCGTTTGCTATAGATTGGGTAATAAGCTGCTGCATATATTAATACTGCGGCAACAAAAATGCCGTTCGGAATAGCCTGGCTAATTTTTTTCTTACTGATGCCCGATACCCATTTATAAATTTGCTGCGCTAAGAAGATAAACCCGAAGGCAAAGAAAATGGACTCCAGCGCTTTAAGATAGAAGAAATAATGAAAAGCAGGGATAGTATCGGGAAGATGAATTCCACGCAGCCTGTCGAGCGTTGGTACCACCGACTCGTACAAGTACATAAATACGGTGATAAGCAGCCATATAAAAATTATGCGGCGTATAAGCTTTCCTTCGAACTTAAAATAAAACCAAACCAGTCCTACTAATGCAATTAACAGGCTAAAAGTGATATTAGCTTCAATTAACGCGCCCGATTGTTTACGTTCAAAAATACCGGGAGCACATTCAAGTATGGCGCGGTTTACGAAGTGGAAATCGTACTTGCCCCAAACAAAGTACAGGAAGGGGAAAGCGCATAATAAAAATGGTATCGCCGTGATAACTCCCTGCAAAACATACCGGGTTTCAAGGCTGTATTCTTTAGTTTTTAAGGCGGCCAAAATATTTTGCGCCTGCAATATCACCAATATTAAAATAACGATGATAGTTGGCGCCGAGTGCCCAAGGAAGGTAATGCCGATTGATGCCCCAAGCGCAATAAACCATCCCATCTGCTGGGTCGAGTGGGCCTTAAAACACAGTATAATATTGATATAAAATAAAAATTGCACAAACGAATCAGAAATTAGCCAGGGCGAGTAAGTTGCCGCCCCCCAGCATGGTAAATTACCATTGGCTAAAAACAAGAACGACAATAAACCCGCTAACGCCACTTTATAGTCGAACAGCTTAACTAACATTAAAAAAAACGCAAACGGACTAAATATGTTTAATAACGCCCCGGCGCGGGCCACCACAACATTAATGGGCAGGCCGGTTAGTTTTACCAGCAATGTTTCGGATAAAAAGAGCAGGGGGTTATACCACATGTATTCGCCGGCATAGTTGGCATCCTGTCCGTAATGCCCATTAAGCGTGGTGTGTATGTAGGCGATATCGCGGTCAAAATCAGGTTCGCTTGCCCAGTGTAAATCGTGCACGGTTCTGTAGCATTGCACAACTGCAGCAAGTATCATAAGGGTGCAGGCTATCCAATATTTTCTATTATCTGTCAACTGCATGTGCGTAGTCTCGGCTTTAATCATCAGGGGAATGATTTTAAGTGTGATTAGTAAATATACTGTATACTGCTAAAATTGCCTTTAAGTTACACTTAATTGTCGAAAAACGAAAAAGAAGAGTGGCCATATTTACGCTGTTCAATAAAAGCAGGGTGGTTGCTTAAATTTTGCATGGATTGATGTTCAACAAGCAATAATCCACCCGGTAGAAGTAGTTTTTTATCAAATATTAGTTTAGGAATCTCCGGAATTTGGTTCATATCGTAAGGCGGATCGGCAAATATTAAATCATACTGGTCGGTTTCCAGCTGTAGATATTTGAAAACATCGTCCTTAAAAGTTTTAATATTAGTTAAATCGTGCTGACGGGCTGTATCCTTAAGAAAATGGATGCACTGGATACTTCTGTCGACGGCTATTACCTGCGCAGCGCCGCGCGAGGCAAACTCAATAGATATACTCCCGGTACCACTAAATAAATCAAGGACACGAATGCCCTCAAACTCAATTTTATTTTGCAGGATATTAAACAGCGCTTCTTTAGCCAGATCGGTAGTAGGCCGTACAGGCAGGTTTTTTGGCGGGTTTAGCCTTAACCCTTTTAAACGGCCACCGATGATCCGCATAGCGATAAAGCAGACAAGGACAGTAATTTATGTGATTGAACCTGGCCGGGAAGTTCAAGTACTTTTAAACTGTTCAACTCAATTTTTGGGAAAAAGTAGGCAAGGCGCGTAAGGTTTTTATCGCCGGCTGTAACATCACCACTTATAACAAGGGTAATGTTTTGGGGCTTCAGGTTAAGTTCTTCGGTGACAAACGAAGCGAAATAGGCCAGTTCGTCCTCGTTTCTAAAGTCAAATGTATTATAAAAACGAAGTGTCTTTAACGAAAAATACAGCAATTGCACTTTGTCCTTGCTAACTTCAAGGTATAAGTTATTATTTGGCGGATTGCTTCCGGCGATAGCCTTTATCCATCCTTTTGCGGTATAAACTGTGTTTTGCAGGCCAAATCTTTCAACTGCCGATACAAGGCCGGCATCGGTTTTATAAATTATAGCGTTAATATCATCGAGCGGCTGGGCGAAAACCTTTTCGTTTTCCTTAACGTCCAGGAAACGCGCGAAGCCCGAAATCCTTTCCTCGCGGAACAGGCTATTCGGAATAAGTGTTAAACCCGAGGCCGGCATGCCGATTATAACTTTTCTGTACGTAGCCGACAGTAAATCATTCAGTGCCATTGGGTGAAAAAGTTCCTGTAGGTCGCAGTTTTGTGCCGAAGCCAGCAAGTGGCTATCATTAACAACCGCATAGCTAAAAGAGGTTGCCTCAACCTGTAGTAGCAGGGTATAATTGTAAGCCTGGTACAGGTTAAAAGTATTATCGGTATAGTTGTTAGTGTCGCTCATGCAGATAAACAAAAGTAATTATTTTTTATCATTTGCTACCTGCAATGTTAACAAGGGTTTGGTTTATTAAATAAAGGTTTGATTTTAATGTTGCAGTAACTTGTGTGTCGTAAAATTAAGCCCCAATTGCGGCGAATGCAGGGTAGAATAGTCCTCCTGGATTTCTGCCGGCACCACTTGTCTTTGGGTTCCGATAAAATACTTTGTAACATTAGGTTGAAACCAATTTTCGAGACTGTAGGTTATTAATAAAATAACAGGCAAACTAACCAGTACATAAACCAGCACATTGTGTATTAATATCGAGAAAACGAAAAGCACGGTGTAATGGGTAATATACAAAGGGTAAGAATATTTACCCATAAAACTGCCTGATTTATTGATAAAGATTTTTACTTTTTCTGTTATTTTAAATACATCGATAAGGTAACCAACACTAATGTAAACATACGCAAGCGCACTGTATACTAATGCGTTTTTTAACGGCATATACCTAACGGTAAGCGCGATGATTACAAAAACAGTGTGCGCTATTACTACGTAGCTTAATTTTATTTTCTTGCCTTTGGGAGGCAGTTGCAGGCAATACCTGAAAAAAGGAATGCAGAATAGCGAGAAGATGAAATATTTAAGCGGATCGTAAAAGTTGGCAGAAAATTGCATCCTTGATATTAATGGGAGTATGCCGAGACTGAAAAGTACCGTATATTTTTCAGCGTAAAAATAGTCGCGATATTGATAGATATAATATCCAACGAGCCAAACTGATGAAAATGCAAATACGGCTATTATATGGGTTAAAACATCGCGCTGAATGTGCAGGAAATATAGCGGTATAGCAATAAGCGACATAATAAACCAAGCGAAAATTGCTTTCTTTTGATTACGCCCTATAGTAAATGCAAACAGTACGTAAAAGCCAATTTCGAATGACAGCGACCATACCGGCAGGTTGCTTTGTATGCTTGGAACAATGTATCCCATATAGTCTTTCATGGTGCTTACAAAAAAGAAGTTACCGATCGTGATTTTTAGCGAAGGAAAGGCTCTGCCGGTGATATACAGCGCCAAAAATGCCAGCAGCATGCCCACAATAAATTGCGGGTAAATGCGAATAAACCTATTTTTTACAAATGCCCAGGCAGATTTTGGTTTCCTGCTTTCGGTAAGATTAATTACCAGGCCCGACAGCATAAAGAACATAATTAGCGCGTCGGTGCCCCAGTAGGCTGTAAGCCTGGTTGGGTGACCCGTTGGCGCAAGAAAAGCAATGTGCCAACCAAGAATAAATACTGTTGAGATGCCCCTGAGAAATTCGAGATATATCTTTTTCATATTTGTTTAATAGGATTTTAGGTGTGTGTTAATAATCTGCAAAAGCCCGTTCTCGACACATTCTTACTCGTTCTACGAGTATTCCAACAGGTTGTTGCGTGTTTTTTATTTTTTTCATTAATTGAGTTTTAACGATTTTTTGGTTGGTTTATAAGGAGCCTGCATCAACTCAAATATTTGTAAATTTACACCGGTTAGCTTAATCAACTTCTTTTATCTAATGTCCATCCACATCCAAAACGCATTTCCGCATGAGCCTACGCCGCAGCAATTGGAGTTGTTCGATAAATTGCATACGTTTTTGCTAAGCGACGATGGCGACGAGTGCTTTATATTAAAGGGATACGCAGGTACAGGTAAAACCACCATTTTAGGCGCTTTAACCAAAGCCTTGCGGGCATATAATTTTAAGTACGTGTTGCTGGCGCCCACCGGCCGGGCCGCTAAGGTAATTACGGCTTACTCGGGCCGAAAAGCGTTTACTATCCATAAAAAAATCTACCGGAAAAAAGCTGCATTTAATGTTGATGAAGGGTTTTCGATAGGAGATAATATAGCCGAGAATACCTTGTTTATTGTTGATGAAGCTTCGATGATTTCGGATGATATCGGGGTGGGGAATAAGGCGTCGCTATTGTTCGATTTGGTGAACTACACCTATAATACCAAAAACTGCAAGTTGATGCTGGTTGGCGACACAGCGCAACTGCCGCCGGTAGGTTCAGATGATAGCCCAGCTCTTAATCCCAAATTGATGAAGGACAGGTTTGGGCTTGATGTTCACAGTTATGAACTAACTGATGTGTTGCGCCAACAAAAGGATTCGGGTATTTTGTTTAATGTGACCAAGGTGAGGGATATCATCCGCCGGGGTAAGGAAAAAATGCCGCAGATAATTACCAAAGGATATAAAGATGTTTACCGTATGGGCGGCGATATGCTGGAAGAAGGGCTTAACTACGCCTATAACAAATACGGCAATGATAATACGCTGGTAATTTGCCGCTCAAACAAAAATGCCAATGCTTATAACCGCCAGATACGCAACCGTATCTTATACCGCGAAGAAGAACTTACCGGCGGCGACCAGGTGATGGTGGTGAAAAATAATTATTTCTGGATGCCCGAAAAGGAGGAAAGCAGCACGGGCTTTATTGCCAACGGCGATATTGCCCGTATTAAAAAAGTGCGCCGGTTTGAGGACATGTATGGCTTCAGCTTTGCAGATGTACAAATGGAGTTTATTGATTATGCCGAAGACCCGGTTATTGATTGCAAAATAATGCTGGATACCCTTTATACCGAGGCTCCCGCCTTACCGCCCGACGAACAAAAACGCTTTTACCTGGAGGTGATGAAGGATTATGAACACATACCTGCCAAACGGGACAAATGGAAGGAGCTGAAGGCAAATCCATATTACAATGCGCTGCAAATAAAGTTTGCCTACGCCATTACCTGCCATAAAGCCCAGGGCGGCCAGTGGGATGCCGTTTTTGTTGACCAGGGGTTTTTAACCGACGAAATGGTTAATACCGACTTTTTGCGCTGGTTTTATACCGCCTGCACCCGGGCTGTAAACGAATTGTACCTGGTGAATTTTAACAAGCAGTTTTTTGTTAAAGGCGAAGAAGATTAATGTCGTGTCATCCATAAATTCACGCAAAACCCTGGGTTAGTATGAATTTTGACGATAGCAAAAAGTTTACAAAATTTAAAATGTAACTTTTTATAAAAAATTGATGGCCAATGATATATAAAGTTTATAGGAATTATTTATATATCAGGCGTCAATCATCGCCCAGGTTTTAGGCCCAACAATACCATCCCCAACAGCGCCATGCTTAATTTGAAATGCACGTATGGCCGCTTCGGTCTTCGGGCCAAAATCACCATCGGCGGTTAAGCCGAGTTTGGCTTGCACAATTTTTACCAACGCAGGGGCATTAGCCAGGCCACGGCGCAAAGTTGCACGTGCGGGTTTATTACCCGCTGCCTGCTCCTTACCGGGTATAAGCACGGGGTTAGCGGCAGTGCCGTTTAATATTTTTTCAACAGCTGCGCGAAACTCGTCCATGTCAAAATTCGGGTCGGTTTTGCGGCCTTTTGGCGTTGCATATTCTTTGTGCCCGGCGCAAAATTCCGCGCCTTTACCAATGTGTTTTAATATTGCGGCTACACCACGGTGGTAAGCATCCATTTGCACTTCGGGCCAGGGTGAATCGTCACGGCCTCCGGTGTTTTCGGCCTCAATGCCAATAAAACTGCTGTTGCCGCTGGTAACGCCCTGCCAAGTTCCGGCGCCAGCATGGTAGCACTTGCCGGCAGCAACTATATAATAAGTGCCATCGCGCCCCAATCCCAGTTGCGACAGCGGCCCGGAAAGATCCGACCGGCCCTTTATCAGCAAATTGAGCGTTGGCATATTGCCGCTGTTTTTGCCGGGTGTTGCCGTGTGATGGCAAAGCACACCTTTAACGGTGCCCATATCGCCGTGGCCACGCGTCTCCCAGCCTGGTGATTCTGCTACTTTTAATCCGGCGTCTATTAAAACGTCGCTTAGCCATGTTAATGAAAATGCCATATTATTACATTCCTCCTTTTGATGCAGGTAAATCCTCGTCGTTTGTTAATTGTGTAGATATAGCTTCGCAGCCATCGGGTTCAGTTGTATCGGTATCCGGAGTTATTACGCCGGCTGCAGGCTGCGGTGCTGGGTTTACGTATACTATTTGCGGTTGCGGCGCTTGCGGGTCGCGCGAGGCTTCTTCGCCACTTTTTTCGTGCGGCTTAACGGTGGAGCGAATAATCATCACCTTGTTTAACAAATCAAACCAAAACGGCGCGCCTAAAGTAGCAGCAAAGGCGGTAAGCAGCAAACCTAACAGCGGTCCTAAAAAGGTGTTCCACACGCCTGAAGGGGCCTTTGGGTTTATCTCGACAGATGCGGGGCCATTATCCCACCCTATAGGTAGCTTTAAATCGCTAAGCTCAGTTTTGGCGCTTTTGTAGTCTTTGTTTTTAAATGTGGTGTCTTTCGAAATTACCGAGGCCCTTTCAACCACCAGTTGACGCGCTGTATCATTTTGCGACAGGTATTTAACAATACTGATGGTATTTACATTAAGCAATACGGTTACGCTAAGCGCAATCCAAAAGATGATCCATTGAGTTGAGCGTTTGTACCAGCCCGAAACCCTGTCCATACCGCTGTTAAACCAGTCCTCGATATTTTTCTGCGCTTTATTGAGGTCGCCCTGTGCATTGTCAATGGCGTTTAACAATATCCGTTGCACCGGCAGGTTATTCATTGCGGCTATGTTGTTGCGCATAGTTTGCAGGTTTATTACCGGCGCACCTGCCATGGCATTGCTTGCATTTGTTGGGGCGCCGTTTGTGGCAATATCCATTAATGCCATTGCAAAGTTTTTGGCCGGGATATACGACGGCAGGTCGCCACCCTTTGACAATAACTTGGGGTCAGTCTTCTCGGTGCCGGCAGTATAGGTGCCATTAAAAAGCCCGTTAACTAACGGGTGCTGGTAAAGGGCGGCAGCAAGACCATTGCCATCCAAATCATGCAACAACTGACGTATGCCCTGCTCAAGGTAAGCTGCGCGGGTTTTACAACGCGATTCAATCCCTTCGCGTACCGCGGTACAAATAGTGCTCACCAGGATGTATACGAATATTATCCCAATGGCAATCTCTAAAATGTTTGATCCGAACATATAGGTATGTATTAAGTGACTAAGGAACGATGTTAGGTTGTGTAACTTTGGGTGAATAAATGTCGGATAAAATATAAGTATTAGCAAATATTAAAGTATTTTTTTTGAGACCTGTCGTCTGCAGTGTTCGGCATGCGAACCATAATTATTAATCACCCTAATAGGGTGATTTGTTATTATATTAGATTAGCGTAATTTGAACATGGTTACCGGGAAGCCCTAACCACTAAATAAATAAGTTGAACAAGCTGATACACAATATATCCCGCACAATAATTTACATTTTGGCACTGGGGCTGATGCTTGCCTGCGATAATGTTTACGGTCAAAAATATGCCTTTGCACATTATGATACCGGCGACGGGCTGATACAATCGCAGGTAAATAATTTTTACCAAGACAATAGTCACCGGTTGTGGATAGCAACCCTGGGTGGCGTTTGCCGCTTTGATGGCAGCGAGTACTATGCCGTGTCAAAAGCAAACGGCCTCGCAAATAATTTTGTGTTTGTTGTTTACACGGACTCTAAAGGAACCGCCTGGGTGGGCACCAATAAAGGGCTATCGTCAATTAAAAATCAAACCGTTTACAATTATGCTGTGCCGGCCGACGCCAATAAGGCCTTTGTGAGCAACGTTGTCGAAGAACGGGACGGGGCGATCTGGATAATAATGAGCAACCATTTGTATAGGGTAAACGGTAAAAAAGTAGGAAGTGCTAATTTGCCTGATAGCCTTAACGTGCCGGTTAGCTGCATTACT
>JBDUDE010000058.1:0-2800 GCA_040003105.1 Mucilaginibacter sp.
ACACCGCCATCGGTCAATACGCCGTCACAATCTGTAAGGAGTAATTTAATGCGTGAAAGTTTTTCGTTTAACATATCAATCAATATTTAAGGGTTCTGTTTTAAATCGCGGTCCATCCGCCGTCAACCACCAGGTTGGCGCCGGTCATATAGGCCGATGCCCCGCTGGCTAAAAAAACCAACGCGCCCTGGTAATCAGTTGCTGTTGCCATGCGGCCCAATAATGTTTTGGCCGAATAACTCTGTATAAAAAATTCGTTTTGTGCGTTCTCAACGCCGCCCGGCGAAAGTGTATTTACCCGCACCCCTTTGTTGCCCCAGTACGCCGCCAAATAGCGGGTGAAATTTATCACGGCGCCCTTGGTAACCGGGTAAACGGGCGACTTATAAAAGGTTTGCTCGCCGCATTCGTTGCGGTAAATGCTTTGGTCTGGGCCAACCATGCCGTAGGTTGACGCTATGTTGATGATGCTGCCGCTGTTTTGGTCGGCCATTACGGTACCAAACACCTGCGACGCCAGGAAAACACCGGTAATATTTACGTCCAGCGATTTTTTAAATGCATCCAGCGGGTAGTTTTCAAATGCCGAGAGATCTTTGGCAAGGCCCGGATTCTCGAACATATCGTTTATCGCTGCATTGTTCACCAATATATCTATCGACCCATAGCGGGTTAAAATCTTATCGCGGGCTATTTTTAAGGAACGTTCATTGGTAACGTCAATCCCTAAACCGCCATGTTGTTCGCCAAGCGTTTCGGCAAAGGCCTCCGCGCCGTTTTCATCCAGGTCGGCCACAACAACATTTGCACCAGCAAAAGCCAGGGCTTCGCAGTGTTTTTTACCGAGCAGGCCCAAGGCGCCCGTTACAATTGCAGTTTTATTTTTTAAAGAAAATATATCGGTCATTTAATCGTGTCATTGATATTCAATTTGTCATTCTGAACGTAGTGAAGAATCTTATACAATTGATAGGTCGCCGCTATACTTGTCCCGCGTTAATATCGCGTACAAGATTCTTCGCTATCGCTCAGAATGACAAAAATGGTTTCCCTCCGCATTACAAGCTATTGGCTGTTTTAGGTTTTATATTGTAATTGCTCACTTTACGGAAAACAGCCTCCAGCACATCACCTTTCAGGTACTGCTTAACGTTACCGCTTTTTATGGCCTCCTTCATAATCGGCATCACATCGCGATAAGCTGAAAGTGTATAGGCTATATCTTCGTCACTATGGCTGTAACACATATTGTGGAAGCCTGCCCATAGTACGCCGCGTTTTATCATTTCCTGTTGCATCAGGGTTTTAACCTCAAGGCCGTTGCCCGCCTCGGGCGTAAATGTTACCATCGAGCGGCAGTTGTAGCCGATGCAGCGGGTGTAAACATCCATGCCCATTTCAATGGCAAGGCTGTTATAGCCGTCTTTCAGCAAGGCGCCTTTTTCATTAAGATATTGGGGTACATTTTTATCGCGCAACTCATTTATTGTAGCAATACAGGCAGCCAGTGACAAGGCCTCGCCACCAAAGGTGGTGTAACTAAACACCTCCGAATTAAAGAGTTCCATTACATCAGCGCGACCGGTAAGCAGCGCCATGGGCATTCCATTGGCGCAAGCTTTTGAGTAAACGGCAAGGTCGGGTTTCACATCAAAATATTCCTGGGCGCCGCCTATGGCAATGCGGAAGCCGGTCCACATTTCATCAAAAATCAGCAGGGTACCGTTGGCTTTGCATACTTCGGCCAGTTCTTTTAAAAAGCCTGGTTTGGGTGCCTCAAAAATAAATGGCTCCAAAATCAGCGCTGCAACTGTTTCATCAAGCGCAGCTTTTATAGCGTCGATGTCATTATACTCGAAAGTATAAGTCATGTTTTGGATGGCCTCCGGGATACCCGCGTTGCGACTCGTGATACCGATATACCAATCGTGCCAGCCGTGGTAGCCGCAGCAAAATATTTTGTCGCGACCGGTAAAGGCCCGCGCCACACGGATAGCCGCAGAACAAACATCTGCCCCGGTTTTGGATATTTTTACCGCCTCGGCATTTGGTATAACTTCCTGTATCAACTCTGAAAGCTCAACCTCCAGGGGGTGCATCAGCGAAAAGGTAATGCCATCGGCAAGTTGTTTTTTTATTGCTTCGTCAACAGCCGGGTAGGCATAACCCAAAGAGATAGGACCAATCGCTGAATTAAAGTCGATATACTCGTTACAGTCAACATCCCACACATGCGAACCCAGCCCGCGTTTAATGTACTTGGGCGCAATGCCGTTGGTAAACTGGCCCGGCCCTTTTGCCAGGGTTTGGGTAACGGGTTTCTGAACATATAACGCCCGTTCGTAAAGGCTGTTCGAAGCAGTTATTTCGGGGTAATCTGTATTAAATTTTATCGAGTTTGGCATAAATTGATTTTTTATTCTGAAAATTCGGGTACTGCTATTTCGGGCTGCTTAAAAAAGGTTTTGTAACCCAATATTCTTTCGGCAACCTGTTTGCCCGTAAAACCTTCGTGTTGTAAAACATTGGGCAGCAGCGCGGGCTTAAACCACTTCTCGTTTAAGGCGAATGGTAAAACGTTGGCGGTAAGGCCATGCTTAAGCAGCACCTCAGCAACTATGCTGTAAAGTCCGCCGGTTTGAAAATGGTCTTCAAGCGTTACGGTAAGCCGGCTTTCGCGCGTAGCCTCTATTATCGCCCGTTCGTCTACCGGTTTCAGGCTGCGCAGGTTAACCAGGCCTACAGATAGTCCTTCCTTTTTTAGTATTTCAACTGCTACCAGTGCCTGTTCAAACAACAG
>JBDUDE010000680.1:0-2794 GCA_040003105.1 Mucilaginibacter sp.
TTGCTACCGGGTATGATGAGAAACTCACGTTTGGCCCGTTGTAAAACTGGCCCAGGCCCGGGGCATAGGATGGAGCGGTATATGAGGTATTGTACCGCACATCCATACCTATGTTTGAGTATAGCACATTAAACAGCAGTGCTTTGTAGTAAATACTGGTATAGTTATAAAACTGCGGCGTGCGCAAAGTTTTCTCGTAATCGGTTTTCTGGTAAACAAGATAAGTATCAAAGTGCCACCTGCGCCAGGCTATGCTTTTACCCGCGCTCAACTTTATCATATTGATTGAGCTGCTTAACTGGGCCGGGTGGGCATCGATGCCGTTTTCCTGGGCGGTAAAATACAGGTAGTCGGATATTAAAAAGTACTCAGCCTTAAAATCGAACTTTAGCGGGGTATTTAAATAGTTAAACGATACGCTGTTGGTTTTTTGGTTGCTGAACTTATTATGAAAAATGTAGTGATTGGTTATCCAGCTGGTGTACACAAGCGGCGCCGAACTGCTTTGCGAATATCCTTCCAAAACTATTTTGCCGGTTTTGTTATTACCTGCCAGCGTTACTTTTGCATCATATAAAAAGTCGCCAAAATCGCGGCCCTGGAAAACTTGCTGCACGTTGGCTTCAAGGAATGCCCGGTCGCTCAATTTGGCACTCAACCTGCCCTTGGCTGTCAGGTTCTGGAACGAGTTATTTTGCACCCGCATGGGGCGCACTACTTTGCTGCCATACTGGTCGAGCGTTGTATCGCTCACAAACTGGCCATAGGTAAAAATATCCTGCGTAAGCCCAACATCAAGCTTCAATTCATTTTTAACCGCCTTTTCACTTTTACTGCGGAGGTAAAAACTATAGGAAAAGTCGTTTTGCAGGTGCGTGACGGAAAGCGAGTCGCGCGAGCGGTTGGAGCCGTAGTAATAATCAGGGAACACATTATACGGGTCGCCGCCATTTTGCAAAAATTCGTATTTAGTCGCTTCGTACCTGAATGTGAAAGCTACGCGTTGCGTAGGCAATATGGAAGCCTTGCCTTTGCCGGTGCTTACGCTGTCGATATGCCCTATATAATAAAACTGTTTTAAATAAAATGAGCCGCCTTTCCAGTTTTCAAAAGCCGATTGCAGCCGAACCGGCTGTGACGCTTTATCAATAGAGCCCGTCACAAAAATAGAATCGTTTAAAATCGAGCCGGTTACCGGCGCCTTTATGTTATTGTAAATTAAATTGCTGAGCAGGTTGTATCGCTTACTTTTCGATTCGTACCAGCCAAACGCAGCAGCATTAACATCGCTTACATTTTGTGCCAAAACATTGCTATAGGCATAATATCCCCGCGAACCCGTGAAATTCAAATTGAACCCTACATTAAGCTGAGGGTTAACATTTTGTGTATGGGTAATTTTAAATATCTGCTCTTTAACGCCGGTATAGCCAACAAGGTAAAGCTGGGTGTAGGCAACCCGTGCGCGGTAATAATTAATATTCTCGGGTCGCAGCATATAAGGGTCCAGCTCGTGCAGGCCAGTCTCAAAACCAATAGTGTGCGATGGCTCAAACAGCAGGCTGCGGGCGGGCAGGCCTGTGTTTCCCAAGCTTATTTTAGGCGTACGCGGCTGTAACAGGGGGCTGTAATTTTCGTAGTTATACAAACCGGTATCTAACGCAAATAATACCGTACTATCGCGTAAAAAACGTTCGTTGGTAACCCTGATAAATTTGGAGTTAAAAACAACACTGTCGTTTTTACGGCCCTGCCTTTTTCGCAGCGAGTCTAACTGCTGGTCGTTGGTTAACGTTTTGCCGCCCCTGGTACTGGTATCCCGCATATTTACGGGCCCATCAGTCTGCTGCTGGCCGGGATAATTTTGGTTACCGCGCCTTATTTGCGCAAAAGCAGCCTGCGTACAAACGCAGATAAGTAATAATAGGATGTATTTTAGTTTATCAGGCATTAAAACCGGCTATCAATTCTTTAAGTATCAATGTCATTTTTGGTTCGGCTACGTGTGCAACTGCCAGTATTTCTTCAAGCGATACCGGCTTCAACACTTCCGTGAAACCCTCATCAGTTAATACCGAAATAGCAAACACTGTTAAACCCGCATGCCTTGCCACAATTACCTCCGGCACGGTGCTCATCCCAACAGCATCACCACCTATTATACGTAAGTACTTATATTCGGCTTTTGTTTCAAGATTAGGGCCTGTAACCCCAACGTAAACTCCCTTGTGGCAGGTAATATTGTTCGCTTTTGCAATATTTAATGCTTTATCAATTAAATCGCGCTGGTAAGGTTCGCTCATGTCCGGGAAACGGGGACCAAGTTCTTCCTCATTGCGCCCGGTAAGGGGGTTATGGGGCTGCAGGTTAATGTGGTCTTCAATTACCATCAGGTCGCCTTTTTTAAAATCCGGGTTTAACGAGCCGCTGGCGTTTGATACAAACAGTGTTTTTATCCCCAGCATTTTCATAACCCTAACCGGGAAGGTAATTTGCTGCATATTGTAACCCTCGTAGTAATGCAGCCTGCCTTGCATGGCCACCACTTTTACGCCGTTTAATTTTCCAAATATCAGTTTGCCGCTGTGAAACTCCAGGGTCGAAATCGGGAAATCAGGGATGTTTGAATACATCAGCTGCTTTTCAATCTCAATTTCGTTAACCAGGGCACCGAGGCCGGTGCCTAAAATTATGCCCACTTCGGGCTCAAAATCGCCTATGCGGCTTTTAATGTATGCCGTGGTCCGTTGTATGCTCTCTAACATATTCTAAAACAATTTTATCAAACTGGCTG
>JBDUDE010000601.1:0-2791 GCA_040003105.1 Mucilaginibacter sp.
ACAGGCAAAAACAGACAGGACAATGGAATACATGGGATTACCCGGTAAAATTCCTTGAAACTGCAAAGTCATTGGGGGCGCCTGTGGATGTTATCCGGGAAACGGCAGATCTGTCAAAATATAAATTCGTAATCGTTCCTGCCTATGAAATGGTTGATTCTGCATTGGTGAAAAAATGGAATGACTATGTAGCAAAAGGCGGCCACCTGATCGTTACCTGCCGTAGCGCCACCAAAGATCGCAGGGGCCATTTTTGGGAAGGGGAGACCGCCTTGCCAATTTCGAACCTGATCGGCGCCCATATAAGCCAGACTGATATGCTTGCATCACGTGGTAAAGGGGATATACTGATGAATTCGAATCATTATGCATGGCACAGCTGGGCGGATTTACTGGTGCCGGATGATACTACCGGGGTGCAGGCAACATATAATAACCAGTTCTATAAAGGAAAAGCTGCCGTTGTAAAACACCGCATCGGCAAAGGCTACGTTACCTATATTGGCGTAGATACCGATGATGCCAAATTAGAAAAGGATATATTGAGGCAGGTTTATAAAGATGCCGGTGCTACAACGGAAGACTATCCTCCCGGAGTGTTTGCTTATTGGCGCGATGGTTTTTATATGGCATTAAATTACTCATCAGAAAATTACACGGTAAACTTGCCTGACACTGCCAAAGTTTTGATCGGGGGAAAGGTACTAAAACCTGCGGGCGTGCTCGTATGGACAGAATAGTTTTATTAACAATTAACAAACAAATGAAAAAAACAATTTGGGTATTGGTGCTTTCGCAATTCGCTTTTTTGGCAAGTGTAAATGGTCAAAGAGCGATCAATGTAGATTTTAACAAAAGCTCGGGCAAACTTAATATCATGTATAACGCCTGCGTAGGTGCTGGCCGGGCAAATGAGGGGTTGCGTGCCGATTGGCAGCAACAGTTGGAATATGTAAGAAAGCAATGCGGTTTTAAATATATCCGCATGCATGGGCTGCTTACCGATGATATGGCTGTTTATAAGGAAGACAACAAAGGAAACCCTGAATACAACTACATGTACGTAGATGCTTTGGTTGATTTTTTACAAAGCATCGGCATGAAGCCTTTTGTGGAGTTGGGCTTTATGCCCAATGCTTTGGCAAGCGGGAGCCAGACAATTTTTTGGTGGCGCGGCAATGTTACCCCGCCAAAAGATTATAACAAATGGCAGGCGCTTATCCGCAACCTTGTTGAGCATTTTACAGAGCGGTATGGTACCGAAGAAGTAAAGTCATGGTATTTTGAAGTATGGAATGAGCCTAATCTGTCTCCTGGGTTCTGGACAGGGACGCAGGCAGATTATTTCAAATTGTACGATTATTCTGTAAAGGCGGTTAAAGGCGTAAACCCTCAATATAAGGTTGGCGGGCCAGCCACAGCAGGTGCGGCATGGGTTCCTGAGATGATAAGCCACTGCAGCAAAAATAACATTCCGATCGACTTCATCAGTACCCACTCTTATGGCGTAAAGCAGGGCTTTCTGGATGAGCATGGTAACTCGGGGACGGTATTAAGTAAAGATTCATTGGCAGTGAGTGGCGACATATTAAATTCCCGCAAGCAAATTGCTCAATCTGCACTACCCAATCTTGAACTGCATTATACCGAATGGAGTTCATCCTATACCCCTGCAGATCCCCTACACGACAGCTATCACGAGGCCGCCTATATTTTGGAAAAAATAAAACAGGTTGGCAACGCGGCCAACTCCATGTCATATTGGGTTTTTACCGATGTGTTTGAAGAACCAGGCCCTCGCTTTACACCTTTTCATGGCGGCTTTGGTTTACTCAACATTCAAGG
The DNA here is from genome assembly GCA_040003105.1 of Mucilaginibacter sp. Taxonomy (GTDB): domain Bacteria; phylum Bacteroidota; class Bacteroidia; order Sphingobacteriales; family Sphingobacteriaceae; genus Mucilaginibacter. The sequence continues at coordinate 1,846 of JBDUDE010000601.1, forward strand.
CATAAACAAGCCTGCATTTTATTCTTATAAATTTATGAATAAGCTTGGAAGAACTGAATTAGCCAATACTGATACACGTTCATGGGCTTGTAAAAATGATAAAGGGGATATCCAGGTACTATTGTGGGACTATACCTATACTTTACCCGATTCTGTCAATAACCAGGCTTATTATATTAAAGACCTGCCCGCCAAATCAAAAGGCAAAGTGAAAATAAATTTATCGAAAGTGCCCGCAGGAAAATACACCATGGAAATTTATAAAGTAGGCTACAGGGTGAACGATGTGTATACAGGCTATGTAGATATGGGCCGGCCAGGACAACTAAAAAAACAGCAGGTTGAAAAGTTAAAAAAAGAAAATGGCTCTCCTGCTGCGATACGGCAAATCGAAATAAAACCCAATTCCATGTATTCCAGCGAATTTGATATCCGGGAAAACGATGTCATCCTCGTAAACCTGATTAAGCGTTAAGCAATGAATGTAATAATACAGAGTTGAAAATAGTAATGATCGCTTACAGCTGCGTGCTTTTTTTCTTACTCGTGATGGCAAGAGTTGCGACATAAGTATCGTTTTAATTCTCTGTTGCAATAATAAGTTAAATGTCGGTTTTGTATAAAAAAAAGTCCTTTTAAATTAAACATTAGGGCGTTCTTCAGGCTAAATTTGGTTCACCAATTATCAGTTCCTTATTAGGAAAGTCATGGACGGACCAATTATTAACCGCCCTGCTTCTTACTGTCGGCATTTGCTATGCCTGCAAATATTATGGAACGTTGAAGCCGGCGAATATATGTTACAATTAGGTAATTCGTCACCCAATATTTCAAAAACAGTAAAAATTTCAGTTAAATAAATGGTTAAATTTTCTATCGAAGGCCGGGTAAAATTATTGGCACAGGCAATGGTAACCCCAGCAGCCACGAACCTGATAAAGCCAGC
>JBDUDE010000467.1:0-2785 GCA_040003105.1 Mucilaginibacter sp.
ATCCATTATTGAAAAAAACGGCCTTCCCTATGTAGGAATGAGGCAGCGCCCGGCAGAAATTATAAGCACCGTACCTGCCGATATAATAGCCAAAGCAATAGGATTAACCACCGGTGAACTTAGCCTGAATGGCTGGGATGTTAATATAGTAAAAACGGAAGTTGGGCACCTGATGGTACCTGTCAGGAATTTGGAGTCGCTCAAAAGAGCCGTCTTAAATAAGTATTTATTAAAAGAGGCGTCCCGAAAATTTGGGTTTGAAGGGTGTTACCTGTTTACTACAGTACACCCTAAAACAGGTTACTTAGCCGTAACGCGCTTTTTTAATCCGAGTATCGGAATTGACGAAGACCCTGCAACAGGAACAGCAGCCGGCCCACTAGCGGGCTACCTTGAAAAACTCGGCTACATTCAGAAGGATGTCGATTACCAGGTGCTACAGGGCGAATATGTTAATCAACCCTCAACCATACAAGTCAAAGTGGTGAGTGACGGAATATGGATAAGCGGCTCCTCGATGATTGTAATGAAGGGCGAATTATATTTATAATAATGCCGGGGCGGGTAACCTGGGTTTAACTTAAAACCTGTTAACTGTTTTAACCGTTTATACCTGGAAATATTGGTTATAAAGATTCAACCGGGCCTTTATTGCATCCAATAGCTGCGCGGCTACAGTTACGTCAGATGCCCGGCTAAGTTTAGAAACCTTTTCCATTAAAGGCTCAAGCCATTTGTGCAACGCCAGGTGATCCGGTCCTTTCATCCGGCATTCGCGGATCATTTTAGTTATCCCATTTTGCAGCGCAACACCCGCCATGTGATAACCTTTTAGAGATTTGACACTTTTGCCGTTCGTAGCCTTAACCGTCTGCTGAAGATTGGCAACATTGTCGCTGGTGATTTTATCAACTTTCCATTTGGCGCCATTGTCCAGCACCAGCTTTTCTGAAGCAGGTTCATGTTGAGATAAACCCTGTGCATTGCCCGCAAAAAAAGCAGCGGTTAACAGGAATATGAGTGTAAGTTTTTTCATTATAAATCTTTCTTTTTAAATATTCTTAGCGCAAAAAATAAAGGAACGATGATCCAAATAAACTGCATCACCAGGGAGAAGACGATTCCAATACCGCTTCCAAAAAATTGCTGGTATAAAGCCCCTGTATAACCCATTAAAGCGGAGATGTCCAGTTGCAGCAGGATTAGTATCCGGGCAAGGTCAATCGGGTTAAGGGCGGTAAGGGCAATCATGGCTTTTTCCAAAGGATAATCGGCAAAGGTGTACAGGAACAATAAAACCAGGCCATCAAATATTATTGAGAAATAAAACCAGAGCATTAAAGCCAGCCCGATCCCTTTGGCTTTATCGCGGGTAATAGTCGACGTTAAAAAAGCCAGTGAAATAAAGCTCAAGGTAAGCAGGCAGCCGGATACCATTAGTGTGATGCCTGTTGCAGAAAATGCAAACAGGCAAACCGGGACACAAACCCCGATAATGAAGGCAAGCAGGATAGAACTGCTGATGCCGATGAATTTACCCAGCAAAATATTGCGCCTGCTGATGGGTTGTGATACCAGCATCTCGGTAAATTCGGCCGCGTTGAAATAATAAGTGGTGGCATAAACTATACTTACCAGCGGCACGATGATGAGAATGACCGTTGTGATACTCACCAGGCCCTTGGTGACATCTGCGTCCGACATAAAAATAGTCAGGCTGATTGCCAGCAATAAAAGCGTGTAGGCCAGCAATACCTTGCTTCTTACTATATCCAGAATGATATATTTCGCGATCTTCAACATGATGATGGACTTAATATTTGAGTTAGCGCCCTGCTTAGTTTCTGCTCCCCGGTTTCCAATTTCAGGTCGGTTAAAGTCTTGTAAAATTTGATCTGCCCTTCAAACAGGTACATAATGTAATCGGATATCTCATCCGCTTCACTCAGGATATGCGAGGTTACCAGGACTAACTTACCTTTTGATCTTTCGTCCAGTATTTTTTCTTTCAGCGCTTCGGCGGCGAGCGGATCAAGACCGGCAGATGGTTCATCCAGTATCAATACATCTGGGTTAAACATGAAAGCAAGGGCAGCACTCACTTTTTGAAGCGTTCCGCCCGATAGGGTTCGCATCGTTTTTTGATACATACTTTCGAGTTGATAAGCCTTTAGCAGGTCGGTGTCCACGGCATCTTGCTGCCTGATATCCATCACCATTTTAAATAGCTGGCCAATCTTCATATTATCCGGGTAATGCCCTATTTGCGGCATATACCCGATATGCCTTTTATAATCAAAAGTATTGAAGATGGATTGGCCCTTAAACAAGATGCTGCCACCATCGGGTATAACCATCCCAAGGATGGATTTAATTAAAGTTGTTTTGCCGGAGGCGTTTGGCCCCAAAATGGACACCACTCCGCCACCTTCAAAACTGCAGGCCACGTTTTTCAAAACTTCTAAGCGGCCAAACGATTTTTTGAGCCCATCGATTGCTATTATTTTTTCCATGGTTTTATTGCTGGTTTTTCGTCTTTTACGGATTCAGGCGTGATAGACGGTATTGCACGTTCTACCTTATCTATCAGGTTTACAATAAAACTCCGCATCAGCATTACGCTTTGAGGGTTCTGTTCTATAATCTGCGCATACAGGCTTATCGGGCGATATGGGATGTCGCCGGTGCCGTCCTTATTCAGGTCGTAGCCTTCGTATTTGTCCCAATAGTTGTTGCTGAAATAAATCTCTTTTAAAGTGCCGTTGGTGGTTACATCAAAAGAGTT
>JBDUDE010000280.1:0-2784 GCA_040003105.1 Mucilaginibacter sp.
GTACTTAAATTAGCTGTTGATTTTACAAAAACCTTTTCGCCTTTTTTAGGCACAGTTTCTAAGGTATAGCCTTTCTTTTCCAGCAAGTCCAACGTGTCCCGGTCTATCGAGATTAAGGTCAGTACATTTTCATGCCCGTAACCACGGCGTGGGTCGCTGTTTTCCTTGTCGATGAGCTCCTGTATGGTCAATACGCCATCGCCTTTAACATGGGCAGGGTCGCGCAGGGCGGCGGCCACCATTTTATTATCGATGACAAGTACGCGGAAATCATATCCAGTAATAAATCGCTCCACAATTACCCGGCGCGATATACGTGCAGCAAACTCATAAGCTTCAACTGCATCTTCGCGGTTGCGGATATTGATGGAGATACCCCGGCCGTGGTTGCCGTCAAGCGGTTTAAATACCAGCGGGAAGCCAACGCGTTTTATCGCCTCGTCAACACCTTCCAGCGACGATATGGTGATGCCTTTTGCAACAGGTATGGCCTGCTCCAGCAATAAACGTTTGGTTTCGTCCTTATTACTGGCGATGTCAACAGCAATGCTGCTGGTTTTCTCCGTCATGGTGGCGCGGAAACGTACCTGGTTTTTGCCATAACCCAATTGTACCAGCGATTGGTTGTTCAATCTTATCCAGGGGATATCCCTCGCAATAGCCTCTTCCACTATGGACCCGGTGCTTGGCCCTAAGCGGGTATTTTCGCGTATTTCGCGCATTTTCTGTATGTCTCGGTCAAGGTCGTAATCCTCGCCTTTAATGAGCGCATCGGCAATTGCCACCGCACTTTCAGCGGCGAAAATGCCCACCTTTTCTTCCAGGTAAGTAAATACAACGTTATAAACCCCCTTGGTTTTGGTTTCGCGGGTGCGGCCGAAGCCGGTTTCCATGCCCGCAAGCGACTGTATCTCCAACGCGATGTGCTCTATTACATGCCCCATCCAGGTGCCGGCAATAACCCGCTGAAAAAAGCCCCCCTCAACACCCGGCGAACAGCGGTGGCTATAAAGGCTCGGCATCAGCTTCTCCAGCCTGTCGTAAAACCCGTCGATGGTATTGGTGGGGCGGTCTTCCATGTCCTCGAGGTTAAGCCGCATTTGAATTAATTTTTTACGACTAACACTCCAGATGTTCGGGCCGCGCAATACTTGTATATTTTCTATCTTCATAAAGATGATGCTATCAATGTTCGGGGGTAATTTTCTTTTAAAACTAAATAACTTAAGCGTTTAATAAAACTTTTGCCACAAAAAAGGCATTATTATTTACAACAACCTGTGTTTATGGCGGTTTTTATTTTAATTTGTAGGGTGAAAGGTGAATGGTTGATTAAGTGAGTACGTTGTGTAGGTTAGATTAAGTTAAATATTAATACAGGTAAACTTAATCAACACCATCAACTTAATCAACCATTCAACCCAATCTAACTTAATCAACTTTAAAAATGACTGTCCCGAAAGGTAAATTGATAATTATTGGCGGCGCCGTTGACATGAACACGAATTTAGGCGTACAAGAACAATTGATAAAGCCCGACCACCTTAAATTTTTTGAGCAGGGGATATTGAGGCGGATAATTACCGAATCGGCAAAACAATCAAGTTCAATAGTAGAGGTTATTACCACCGCTTCGCAAATCCCGGACCTGGTGGGCGAGGAATATACCGAGGCTTTTAATTATCTGCTGGCAAACCCGATTGGGGTGATGGACATTCGCAAGCGCGAAGACGCATCAAACCCGGAGTACCTGGAACGCATCCGCAAATGCGATGTGGTAATGTTCAGTGGCGGCGACCAGCTAAGGCTGAGTTCAATTTTTGGAGGAACAGAGTTTTTGCAAATAATGAAGAGCCGCTACGAAAATGAGCATTTTGTAATTGCCGGCACGTCGGCAGGTGCGGCGGCGGCATCAACCAATATGATTTACCGTGGCCAAAGCAATAAGGCGCTGATAAAAGGCGAAGTGCAGATAACCGCTGGGCTGGGCTTTATCGACTCAGTCATTATAGATACCCACTTTGTGCAGCGCGGCCGCATCGGCAGGTTATTATATGCCGTGGCCAGTAACCCAGGTATGCTGGGAATTGGGCTGGGCGAAGATGCAGGTTTGCTGATAACGGAGGGCACTATGATGGAAGCTATCGGTTCGGGCCTTACCATTTTGGTTAACGGCCGCAAAATGGCCGAAACCAATATTTACGATGTGGAAATGGGCTCGCCGGTATCCATAAAAAATATGCGGGTAAGCGTGATGTCGATATTTGATAAATACGATTTGTTGACCAACCAATTAGCTATAAAGAAGACGGTGCAGGCGGAAGATACCGTTGCACACGTGCCGGGTATAGGAAGCTGAGAATAGACGTTAGATATGAGAGTTGGGACGTGAGATGAACATCTGTCTCAAATCTCATATCTCATATCTCAAATCTATCTAAAACATGAAAATTATAATCCACGGTGGTTTTTTTAGCGAATCGCTAACTAACCAGGAAGTAAAAAAAGCCAAGCAGGATGCACTTGCCGAAATAGTGAAACTGGGTCATAAATACCTGCAAAGCCATACTGCCGTCGAAACCGTGGTTTACACCACCTGCCTTTTAGAAAACTGCGAGTTATTTAACGCCGGTACAGGGTCACAAATACAAAGCGACGGCAAAATTCGCCTAAGCGCTTCGCTGATGGATGGTAAAACCATGCGTTTTTCGGGTGTGATAAACATCGAGGACGTAAAAAACCCTATCTGCATAGCTGAGAAACTGTTAACTTATGACGACCGCG
>JBDUDE010000086.1:0-2782 GCA_040003105.1 Mucilaginibacter sp.
GAATCTTGCCCTAACCAAATAATAATCCCGGTTCAGGCAATTCCCACCGAAAAATTATCGCAATCATATTCAGCTGAAAAAACTATCAACTTTGTTCATCACCTGTATAGGTGATACCCGAACCGTGGCATATTTCTATAATTTTTGACATTGTTATCTGTTAATCAGGTAGTTAATATGTGAATTTCATTATCTACGCATATCGCCGGACGCAAAGCAGGTCCTGAAATATCATACGTTTATGTGATTTTTTTAAGGAAATACATTACTCACTTTTGCCGAAGTAAAAACCGCAACAAAACACCGGTGTCTAAATGGGACGCAAGACAGTTTGAGCGGGAGGTTAATTGGGGATATTTAACCGCAATATTGAGCAAGTTTATACGGGGATTTGGAGCAGACCCTAACATTGGGAATTATTTTATTTGTTAGGCAATCCGTCAGCCAAAATCGTAAATATTGTTTTACGCGCGTTTGGCAAACATTTGAGAAACATATTTAACCGGAGTAGCTGTCCGAATGTTGATTTAATGTTACACAAAATTAACTTGGTATGATTATGGTATATTTTTATTTAGTAAAAACGCCCTAATCGTTTTGAAGTATTTGTTTTATTATAAGATGGCGCGCTGAAAAAAGCGGCTTTATGGTGTTACTTTTTTATTAATTATTATGAGCAGAAGATTTAGAGCTATTTATTTATTAATTGCTTTTGTTGGATTAGGGTTGTTAGGATACCTTGCATTTGATACATATCCTTTTATTAATTTCGGGCACATCCTGCTGGTAACCAGTGGTGATATGGTGTTTTTTTTCCTCGCTTATAAAACATATCCGGCATAAAAATCCACACTTTGGTAAAATATTATTTGTAACGGGTAGCTATGCCGGGAGTTGTTAAATAATATTTTTCACAATTTTACTGATGGGTAGGTTCCCAATACGATGGCACGCTATAATAGTGTGCCATTTTCACTTTTATACGGTGTTTATATAGGCTCTAATGGCTTTAATGCTAATTTTAACAAATTTTAACATTTATCCCCCAAATTTTAGTGGCAAAAAATTGAGTATCTGTTTAAGTTTGCCTACCAAAAAATAATAATCATTTAATGGAAGATATTAATAGTAACACAGGGCATCCTGCAACAGACACCGTAACCGGCGGAACCTCGTACTCGATGGACATCAGGGCGCTTAATGAAATGATCCAGAAGGAAAGCGCGTTTATCGATATCCTGAAAATGGAGCTGGATAAAGTGATAGTAGGGCAAAAATATATGGTAGACCGGCTGTTGATCGGTTTATTGGCAGATGGCCATATCCTTTTGGAAGGTGTGCCCGGGCTGGCCAAAACATTGGCTATAAATACGCTGTCAAAAGCCATACAGGCCGACTTTAGCCGCATACAGTTTACCCCCGATTTGTTGCCCGCCGATTTGCTGGGCACTATGATATACAACCAGAAAAAGGAAGAGTTTATAGTGCGCAAAGGCCCGCTTTTTTCGAATTTTATTTTGGCCGATGAAATAAACCGTGCGCCGGCAAAAGTGCAAAGTGCCTTGTTGGAGGCTATGCAAGAGCGCCAGGTCACCATTGGCGATAACACCTTCCCGCTGCCAACGCCGTTTTTGGTACTGGCAACACAAAACCCGATTGAGCAGGAGGGAACTTACCCGCTGCCCGAAGCGCAGGTTGACCGCTTTATGCTGAAAGTGGTTATTGGCTATCCCAACAAAGAGGAAGAGAAAAGGATTATCCGCGCTAATATTGCACCGCAGGGTATGTTAAAACCAAATCCCGTTGTTAAGCCTGAGGATATAATAAAAGCCCGCAAAGTGGTACGCGAGGTTTATATGGACGAGAAAATTGAGCAATACATCATCGATATTGTTTTTGCTACCCGTTATCCCGACCAATACAAGCTGGCTAATTATAAAAACCTCATCAGCTTTGGCGCATCGCCAAGGGCGAGTATTAACCTGGCGCTGGCTGCAAAGGCTTATGCGTTTATTAAGCGCAGGGGATATGTGATACCTGAAGATGTGCGGGCCATTTGCCATGATGTATTAAGGCACAGGATAGGCCTAAGCTACGAGGCCGAAGCCGAAAGCATGACACCGGAAGATATTATTACCGGTATATTGAACGCGGTAGAAGTACCGTAAGAAGATTTGAGACGTGAGATATGAGATATGAGACAGAAGAGGCAGGATTTAAAATCAAGCCGCATAAGTTTTAATCTCAAATCTCAAATCTCATATCTCATATCTAATAAAAATGGCGCAAGACACCAAAGAGCTGTTAAAAAAAGTACGGAAGATAGAGATAAAAACCCGCGGGCTGAGCAATCACCTGTTTTCGGGCGAATATCACTCTGCCTTCAAGGGGCGGGGTATGGCCTTCAGCGAAGTGCGCGAATACCAGGTAGGCGACGAAATACGCACTATCGACTGGAACGTTACTGCCCGCTTTAATCACCCTTACGTGAAGGTGTTTGACGAGGAGCGCGAGCTTACCGTAATGCTGTTGATGGATGTGAGCGGGTCGGAAAATTTCGGTACCCAGGCCCAGCAAAAGCAGGATTTAGCGACTGAGTTGTGCGCAGTGCTGGCCTTTTCGGCTATCCAGAATAATGATAAAGTGGGGGTGATATTTTTTAGCGATAAAATTGAGAAATTTATTCCGCCAAAAAAAGGCCGCAGCCACATTTTGATGATTATACGCGAGCTGATTGATTTTACGCCCGAGAATAAAGGCACCAATGTTGCCGAGGCCTTAA